>JAFYHC010000068.1 GCA_017539385.1 Solobacterium sp.
ATCGGAAGCGCCATGATCCCATGAAGAAGCTGATCGTCTTTCTGATCACTCTGATCCATTGGTTCAATCCGGTCGTATGGCTGCTGTTTCCGTTATATGAAAACGATCTGGAGATGGCATGCGATGAACGTGCGGCATCTGCTTTGTCCCGCATGGACCGTGCCCGCTATGCCATGACACTGCTTTATTACAAGCCCTCCGGCATTACGTCCCTGACCAATGCCTACAAATCCCATGACTCTGCCATGAAGCAGCGTATTGCCAGCATTACCTCCAGTCATGACACTGTACCTTCCCACAAAGCCATTTTCAGCCTCTCTGTGATCGTATTATGCATACTGTCGATTCTTGCCCCTTACAGCACCCATGCCCTCTTAGAAGCCCCGCAATCCCCCTTAAAAGAAGTCGTACTCTCTTCTGCCTATCTCAGAAACTGGCAGGACACCGTAGATACCGACGAACCCGTCGATGAATATCTCTTCTGGTTCTCACCGGAAGCCCTCTCCCGCATCGATCATACGGAAAAAGATGCACAGGGCAACCTGCATCTGTATCTCGAAACCCGCTACTATGAGCGCCAATTAGAGATCCTGCGGGAAACGATCGACGACTGGATCACCACATATAAAGATAACGGCACCGCAGACATCACGTACGATGAAAAGACCCATACGCTTTCCATCTCCTGCATGCAGGATGATCTGGATATGGTGATATTGAATCTTCTCTATCCCATCCATGAATACGAAGCGTGGTCATCCTCCTGTGCAGTAACAGACATCACGATCAAAGTCCATGTGTCTGATGGTACAGACTCCGTATACCATGCCTGCAGCTATTCACTGGAATACGAGCAGGAGGCCTGCAAATGAAACGACTGTATATGCCGATCCTGGCAACACTGTTATTGGGCGGCTGCACCATCCGCAATGATGTGTGTGATCTCTCTGTACGCGAAGAAGCCGTATCTGCAGCAGAAGCGTATATTGAAAACGATCCGGACTTCTCCATCCTGCATGACTTCTGGAAAGCCGATCTCACTTACTGCATCGATGAATTCATCCCTGCCTATAATGCCCTGGGTCTGTCATTTGAAGACGATACCGAAGCCGTATGGCAGTCCAGATGCGCACCCAATATTCCCGCCGAATATACCGTGGATCCTGCCTCTTTCCGCCAAAGTGACAATACTGCTTCGATCCATGTACGCGTCACGCTTCCCGATGTATGCATGCTGGATCTTCCGGAGGTCTATGATGAGATCAGCCAGATCTACCTGTATGATCTGAATACGTGGGAGCAGCGCACCGGTCTATTCACCGATGACGTCCCGCCGGAACGTCTGGAAGAATTCTACCAGTACAGCTATTCCGGTACAGCCAAAGCATTATTGCCTCTGTTAGAAAAGCAATGTTCCTCTGTTCCCATGCGTACCGAGATCGTTACCCTGTCTCTTGTTTACAACAATGATACATGGACGGTGACAGGCATCACGTCCCCCTGGCTGGAACATCTCTCTGCCGTTCTAGAAACATATACGAAATAAATCCGCAGAATACACATATCTGCGGATTTACTTTATTTCAGGATGAGAAGATTCATTGGGGAATGCTTCTCTGCTTCTGTATATGTGACAGCACCTTCATCAATCAGTTCCTTCACACAGGAAACAAAAGATCCGGATGGATTTCCCCTGTATCCGAGTGATGCATATAATTCTGTCATTGACTGCGGCTTCTGCCGCAGTGCAATGATGATCAGATGGCGAATCTCTTCTCTGGAGCGCCTTTTTTTCTGCTTTTTTGGTTCTTCACCCGAATTTCTGAACTGTTCATGGATCGGCAGAATCACCGAGAAGAAACTTCTATCCTCATCCGTTACCAGCAGCGGCAATGGCGATCCATTCTCTCGTATCTTGCGCAATGCCCGCGGAATGCCGGTATTTCTGCCTTCCACCAGATGCAGTTCTTTTAAGAAATCACCGATCCTTCGGTTGCGGTACCGTCTTGATCGCATTGTATAGTTTCGGATATCTGCATCACTGATCGAGCGATCCGGACCGGGTATGCTTGTAATCTCAATTTTTTCTTTTTCAATACGGATCGTAACCGGTTCATGAATCTGGTAGGACTTATGATATACCGCATTGGATACAAACTCCTCAATGGCTTCATAACTGTAATTGAATACACGGACAGCCTCCGCCTGCCCGTCGACTTTGAAGATCTTTTCAGCAATTACATTATTCCGGATGTATGTAAGTGCGCCTTTCAACTGCTGGTCCAGCGGTCCGCGGAAAAAGCGCTCCGTCATCCCCTGTCCGGTAGGGTCGGGAATATCGACCAGTTCAATGCGGCTGTATGGAAAAAACCGTTCTGGATCATCGCTGAAAAACAGCAACCCGACATTCAATGGTTTGAAATACTCACTTGGTCCATATGCAATGCGCAAATTCTTCGCAAGTTTTTCTAAAGTATTCCGATCATCATTCTTCAAAAGGTCGCTGTTAACCTCCTCCAGATAATTTTGTATCAACGGATATTTCAGATCTTTCAGTTCCGCTGACAAATTGACACGATCATCAAACGGAATATTATTCATCAATCCCAGCAGTTCCTTCCTGTCTGCATCCGTTGCCTCGATCGTACTGGACAGTTTCCGGATGTAATAAACTTTATCACTCTTTTTATCCAATGGTCTTTTCGGACAAAGATATGGCCTCTCATATCCACCTGGACACCAGATCAGCAGAAGATGTTTTCCTTCATATTTCACCGGCTGACTCTGCGGCACATAGGCCGGGCGCAAAAACTTGCAATATCGCAGAAGTTCCTTCTGAATCCCATCAATTTCAGATGAATCCAGTCCCCTGATTGGTTTGACCAGTTCACCATCTTTTTCCTCAGCTCCTAAGACTATATATCCGCCGCCCCAGTTATCGATATCATTTGCAAATGCCGCTATCGTCTTCAGTGTCGTTTCGGGATTCCACCCTTCTTTAAATTCGATCCTTGCCCATTCCACTACATTTTCATTCAGAAGCGTATCTATTGTGATTGGAATCGCCATATCCTATCTCCCTTCATTTTCAGAAACATACGTTTTACTCACGATTAACTCACGATTAATTCCATTAGTCGTGAGTAATCTTTAAACATACAGATTACTATATATAGTATATACCTTTATCTGTATAGTTATATGTTCCTTCACCTATATATACGCACGAAAGCCGCAGTTCCCCTGCGGCTTCATGCAATTACTCTTTGATTTTTGTACCGGGCTGGATCTTTTCCAGTTCTTCCATGATCGCTTCTTTTGCGGCTTTCAGCTCAATTTCTGTCTGCCGGTCCAGAAAATATCGTTCCTCTACTCCAAAATACCGTGCCAGCCGTAATGCTGTATCTGCAGTGATCGTTCTTCTTCCGTGAAGGATATCCTGTATGCGTGATACTGGTACATTGATCTCCTTGGCAAGACGGTACGCAGACAACTGCATTGGCTCCATGAATTCTTTTTGAAGGATCCAACTTATATTCACATTTTCACTCATTAACTTATTAAATGCCTATCCATTATGAAGTTATATATACAGATCCACTTCCAATTTGATTCCCCGCTCCGTCATAGAAAACCACTTTGAGTTGTCCTGTTGTTCCATAAGAAGGATTCTCGTACCAGAAATATACTTTATAACCAGATCCGGCAGTACATAAATCATCAAATTGATTATATTTTACACTGCCATCTGGCCAGTAAACTGTATATTTCAATGTTGTCCCTGAACTGTCCGGCGGTCCTCCGGAAAGAGTGCAATGGAAATAAATTGTATCGTAACGGCTAACAGTCGAATAGTTGCTATTGCTATATTTACTATTGTTTACCGCATCAACTGTTAAATGCCATGCGGTCAGTTCATTGTATTTGGCCTGTGCACCGGAATATCCTGCAGTGATCAGTTCTTTTAATATGGTCAGATCCCTATCTGTTACATAATCCTGGGTCGTATCTGCAACTGTCCACCACATGGCATTCATTCTCTGGGTATCAGCATCTTTGTATCCCTTGCAGTAATTAAACTTGTTGATCGCCATTGCATAGCGTTCATCCTGCAGCATTTTCATACCGTTCTGATACATGCATTCTTTTTTCTTTTCTTCCGCATCACTATGAGACGACCCGCACATTTTGTAATGTTCATATGCCAGATCATAGCTTTGTGCGGCTAAAAGCTCTTCAGCATACAGATAATGACATTCATACATCTGCTCTTTTGCATCTTTGTATCCATTCAAATCACTTTTGGTGAAGGTGCTGATCGCGTTTTCGTATTTCTTATTTGCCTTATCCGCCAGACCGCTTTGATACAGAGACTCTTTATACAAAGCAGTTGCCTCTTCGATTTTTGCCTCACTGTCGGAATAAGAACTGACCAGTTTCCAGACAGCAATAGCCTCATCGTATTCTTTTGCTTCAAAAAGAGAAGCGGCTTTCTGATACAGAGATTCCTGACTCATCGCAGCGGAGTCTTTATAATTACCCAGCGCAGTGAATTCATCATGGGCTTTATCGTATTCTTTCTCTTCCAGATGCTTTGCGGCGGTGTTATAGGCATTCATTCGTTTGACTTCCGGGATGATCCATTTCACCGATGCAAAAGATAATGCTGCGATAAGAACCGCTGCCAGTGACAGCCGTTTGATCAGTTTGGTGCGTTTCTTTTTCTTTTCTTCGTTCAGACGCTTTTCTTCCGCTATACGGGCAAGATTTGCTTCATGTTCCTGGACACAGGCGTTATAACGCTCCTCTTCTGCCTGCAGATCAAGCCGTTCATGAACACGCTGAGCATCGATTTCCGGATGACTGGCTGTGAACTGGTCCAGATAGTACTGGATGTTGTCGTCGAAGTATTTCTCGGGATCATATCGGATCGTGAGATTCAGATAATCCTGAATATAACTCTCTTCAAAATCAAACTGCAGTATTTTATCGAGATCAGCTTCGCACTTTCCACAGAAACAGGTCATCCCGGGTTTGTTGATGCGTCCGCAGACACACTGCCACCACTGTGAATGAATCTGCGGATAAACGGTATAGGGAATCTTTGTCTTCAAATAGAAATGCTGTTCTTCACTCAGCGGATCATCCAGGGTAAATACAGTGCGTTCTTCGGAAGCAGGATAGACATCGCCATTCAGGATCTCCTCCGTGATTTCCACCGTTTCATCGGTATCGGTAATGTCGATTTCAAAGATGCATCCAACGATATTGCAATCACCATATTCCGAAACAACACTGAACTTGGTGACCGGATATTCTTTATCTCCATGCTTAAACGTGATCCGGTTGATCTCCGCATCATTCCCATAGCGGTTCAGCAGAAAGATCTTGAAGAAGCGGCGGTCCTTGATGACCGGGATCTCAATGTTGTAGATCCATACCGGAAGTGACGGATCATTTGGAATCGCAGATCGTGCCAGCAGATTCAGTACAGTATGTTCCATGATGCTTCCTCAGAATTTTAATGCTTCGTCAATTTCATCTTCATCTTTCCGGTAAACTGAGCTTTTGCCATTGCCCCTTGTTTCATTGCCCACAGAAGGAACATTGCGGTTCGGAAGAGCACAGACCAGAAGCCATCCGCCGATGGTAAAGAAAAAACAGTACCATAGATATTTGGTCTCCTTGTAGCCTTTCAGTTCCGCCGCATTCTGGAATTCTTTTGCAATCAGCCAGTCCAGTACCAGGAAAACAATTGCAAACAAAAATGTAATTGCTCCAATTGCTCCTGCAGCCTCTCCATAATCACCGTAATACATTATTCAACCTCCCTTTTTTAACAGGTCTATACCTGTAGTCCATGTACATAGTCTACATTCGTAAACCATTCCTGTCAAATAAAAAACTGTATGACCGAAGCCATACAGTCTGTGGAATGTGAGAGGATCAGCGCTGTCCTTTGTCGTACGGAATACCTTCCGCCTTTGGTGCTCTGGATTTTCCTGCGGAGAAAGCAAGAACGATCAGAACGGCAAGATACGGAATGATATTGTAGAAATACATCGGAAGTCCAAGATTCTTTGTAAATGCAAACTGGCTGTAGACAACACTCAGACATTTCAGGAAGCCGAACATCAGCGATCCTAATGCGATGCCTGTCGGATTCCAGTTACCAAAGATCATGATTGCCAGGGCAAGGAAACCCATGCCGGCTACGGCACCGGATGCGGTTCCGTTTGCGACAGTTGCGATATAGACATATCCGCCCAGTCCTGCGAGTGCACCGGAGATCGTTGTGCCAAGATATCTCATCTTGTGGACATTGATACCGACGCTGTCTGCTGCCTGCGGGTTTTCGCCGCATGCACGGATCCGCAGACCTGTCTTTGTCTTGTACATGAAGATGGACAGGACAATGAACAGGATGATGCAGACAAAGGTAGAAATATATGTCTTATCGAAGAAGATCTTCAGGATATCCGGAAGATTGTTATTGGCAATAACGAACGAGAAGTCATGCCGTCCGCCGGCGCTGTCGACTGCCATGCCCATTTCCATCTGATCTTTGGAAGTAAATACCTTGATCAGGAATAATGCGATGGCCGGAGCCAGCAGGTTCAGTGCGGTACCGCCAATGGTCTGGTTGGCACGGAACTTGATCGCGGAATACGACAGCAACAGTGAGAACAGTGCTCCTGCAAGGGCCGCCGCAAGCATGCATACGATAAACAACAGCTGGTTATGATCTACAAAGAACGGGACATTCTTGCGCAGGTTGAATGCGACAACTGCACCGATGAAGGCACCGAAGATCATAATACCGTCAAGGGCGATGTTAATGATACCGCTTCGTTCCGCAAACATACCGGCAAGTGCAACGATCAGCAGCGGAATCGTAAAGATGAGCGTTTTCTGTAAAATGAATATCATCGTCTGGCCTCCCCTTTCTTATTCTTTCTTCTTTCGCGTCCGCATCAGCAGCGTAATGTACTGTGCGAAGCCGGAGAAGTATACGATCATAGCAATGATGAGCTGTGATACATATTCATTGAATGAAGTATTCGCTGCCAGGTTGGAACCGCCGACATTGATAAATCTCAGGAACAATGCACTGAAGATGACACCGATCGGATTGTTTGCCGCAAGAAGTGCAACAACGATACCGTTGAAGCCGTCCGCAGGAAGTGTCTGGTAGGTATCCCACTTGAAGTCCTGATGACCGTTCAGGCACCAGAGTGCAGCACCTGCAGCGGCCAGTCCGCCGGCGATTGCCATGGCAAGAATGATGTTTCTTCTTTCATTCATACCGGCATACTTGGAAGCGTTCTTATTGAAGCCGCATGCTTTCAGCTCATAGCCGAAGACTGTCTTGTTCATCATGATATTGAGGGCAATAGCCACAAGGATCGCGATGAAGATACTGATGTCGATATAGGATTTGACCGATCCGCCTGAGAACAGGGAATCCAGACCAAGCGTCGGCGTTACGATATTGTTCGTTTCCGTCTTAACGATGAAGTTGATCTTTGTTTCGGCATAGTTGATGAACTTAGATCCGTTAAATACCCAGCTGACAACGTTCGCAGCGATCCAGTTTGTCATAATGCAGATGATAACTTCATTGACATTGAGCACTGCCTTGAAGAAGCCCGGGATTGCACCCCATAAAGCACCAGCCAGTGTACCGGCAAGCAATGCAAGGATCCAGATGATTGCCGGCGGAACCGATGCGGACGGGATGGAAAGAGCGACCAGCAGTGATGTCATGGCACCCATCAGATACTGTCCCGGAGCACCGATATTGAACAGACCGGTCTTAAATGCAATTGCCACGGATAAACCGGTAAAGATCAGCGGAGTAGCGTTGAAGATCATGTTTCCGAGCTGGAACATGGCATTCTTACCGCTGGAGAACGGTCCGCCTAAAACTATCAGAATTCCTTTTACTGCTTCACCAAATGTAATGTTCTTGTTGAAGACTGCAAGGATTGCAAGTACGAGGAAGCCGACGACCAGACCGCCGAGGATACACAGAAGAGAAGCAATGATCTGCCGTGTGGATTCTTTTTCCAGGAATTTTTTCTTTTCCATTGTTATCCCTCCTTGCCCTGACGCTTGGCACCGGCCATGTATAATCCAAGTTCCTGAATGTTTGTCTTCTTCGGATCGAGTTCACCGACGATCTCGCCTTCATACATGACAAGAATGCGGTCCGACAGATTCATGACTTCATCCAGTTCCAGCGAGATCAGAAGAACAGCTCTTCCTTCATCACGCTTGGCAACGATTTCTTTGTGAATGGATTCGATTGCACCAACATCGAGGCCTCGTGTCGGCTGTACAGCGATCAGGATATTGTGATCGCGGTCGATCTCACGGGCAATGATTGCCTTCTGCTGGTTGCCGCCGGACATGGAACGTGCCTGGGTAATGGCGCCCTGTCCGCTTCGTACGTCGAATTCATTGATCAGCCGCTCACTGTAGGTGCGGATGTCATTGAACTTGATAAATCCGTTCTGCTGGAATTCCGGTTCAAAGTATCTCTGCAGAACCATGTTTTCTTCCAGGGAGTAATCCAGGACCAGACCGTGCTTGTGTCTGTCTTCCGGAATATGGCTTAAGCCATGGGTATTCTTGTAGCGGATGGATTTGTGGGTAATGTCTTCCATCTTGCCGTCTATAAGCAGTTCCACGGTTCCGGAGGATACCGGTTCAAGACCAGTCAGACCAAAGACGAATTCGCTCTGACCGTTTCCGTCGATACCGGCAATACAGACGATCTCACCGGCTCTGACATCGAGGGATACATTGTGTACAGCATCCTTCTTATGAATATGGTCATAGACACACATATTCTTAATGGACAATACTGTTTCACCCGGTTTTGCAGGATCTTTGTCAACGACGAATTTGACGTCTCTGCCAACCATCATGTTGGACAGTTCTTCCTTGGTCGTATCCTTGATATTGACGGTGCCGATGTATTTGCCTTTGCGCAGTACGGAGCATCTGTCTGCGACTTCCATGATTTCATTCAGCTTATGCGAAATGAACAGGATGGATTTTCCTTCGGCTGCGAGTCCCTTCATGATGGACATGAGTTCTTCGATTTCCTGCGGTGTTAATACAGCCGTCGGTTCATCGAAGATCAGGATCTCATTGTCACGGTACAGCATCTTCAGGATCTCGGTTCTCTGCTGCATACCGACGGTGATGTTTTCAACCAGTGCATCCGGATCGATGTTCAGACCATAGTTTTCCGACAGCTGCATGACTTTTTTGCGTGCTTCTGTCAGTGACAGGAATCCATTCTTTGTTGTTTCCACACCAAGGATAATGTTTTCCAGTACGGTAAATACTTCTACAAGTTTGAAGTGCTGGTGCACCATGCCGATGCCAAGTGCATTGGCATCATTCGGGTCGTTGATCTTTACGACTTTTCCGTTCTTGAGAATTTCTCCCTCTTCCGGCTGATACAATCCGAACAGGATACTCATCAGGGTCGATTTGCCCGCACCGTTTTCTCCGAGCAGTGCGTGGATCTCCCCTTTGCGAAGCGTCAGATTAATGTGATCGTTGGCAATGATGCCGGGGAATACTTTGGTAATATTACGAAGTTCAATAATATTTTCCGGGGTCCCCGAATCGCTGCTTATGGTCTTTGCTTCTAAATTGTCCATATAGCCTTTTCCTTTCTTCCCACCTTCCTTATTTTTATAAACAAGCCCTCGCTTGTCTTATAAAAATAAAGGACGTGAAGTCCTTAATACCATAGGAATGACGGGAAACCCGTCATTCCTACAGTTATTTGTGTTGTGAATTATTCGAATTCAACAGTTACGTGATCGATGCCCTTGAGCCAGTCGCCGTTGTTTGCATCCTGCGGAACTTCAGCACTCGGTGTGAGTTCGCCCTTGGCAACCTTGTCGAAGAGAGCCTTATAATCATCAACAGAGAACTTTGTCAGAGACCATGTGTCTGTCGGTAAGCCAGTACCGTTGTCAGAAGCACCCAGGTTCTGAGCTACGTCTGCCAGTTCAGCATCCCACTTGCCATCATACAGCTGACCGAGAACCTGCTCAACAGATGCGGACAGACCCTTCATAGCAGATGTGATGACCTTGGAAGATTCACTGCTCTGGTCAACGTCAACACCGATGATCTTTGCATTCTCATATTCAGCAGCTGCGGATAATACAGACTGGAACATGGAACCGCCGCATGCGAAGACAACTTCTGTGCCGTTTGCATACCAGCCGGCGATCTGTGTCTGCAGTTCTGTGGAAGCGGAGAATGTTTCACCATACTTGTAGGAGTACTTGATTGTTACATCAACGCCGTCTTCTGCAGCTGCTGCAGATGCGCCCTGAACGAAGCCATAGCCATAACGGTTAACTGCCGGGTTGGCACCGCCGCCGCCACCGGTGAAGCCGAGCTTTGTGTAGCCTTCTTTAACTGCTGCATAACCTGCGAAGTAGCCGGATTCCTGCTCTTTGTAAACGATTGCTGTAACGTTCTTGAGACCCATTGCCCAGCCGTCAACGAAGACGAACTTGACATCCGGGTTTTCTTTTGCGACTGCTTCAATCGCTGTAGCCTGTAAGAAACCAGGAGTAACGATGACTTCTGCACCGTTTTCAACTGCCTGCTTCATGGCATCGATACGGTCGTTGTCCGTAGCGTCAGAGCCGTTTGCCGGCTGATAGTACTTCATGGAAATATTGTGTGCTTTTGCATATGCCTCTGCACCTTCATATGTTCCCTGGTTGAAGCCCTTGTCCATCAGCTGACCTACGTCAGTTACGACTGCGATCTTGTAACCATCATCGCCTGCCGGAGCTGCAGAGCCGCTGCCTGCTGCGCTTCCGCCGCCGCTGCATGCGACAAGGCCGAATGCCATGGCACCTGCGAAAAGTGTTTTAACGATTTTTTTCATATTCCCTCCTTAGGTAATAACCGTCATTTTTATTTTAAAATCTGAGGGGAATGAATGCAACATTCCGCGTGTGAAACATTGCATGCAAAGTTATGTAAATTTATTAAAAAATTTCTGTTTATTCTCAGAAACGTTTTCATTTCCGCATCGTTCCTATTATCTGCTATGATATAAACTGATTGTTCAGGAGGAGACATGGTATTCAGCAGTTTAACATTTTTATTTGCCTATCTGCCGGCAGTGCTGCTGTCGTATTATATCGTGCCGCGGAAATGGCGCAATCTGGTCCTTCTGCTGGTCAGCCTGTTCTTCTATGGCTGGGGCGAACCGATCTATGTGCTGCTGATGCTGGCATCTATTACATTTAATTTTTTCTTTGGAAAAGCAATTGGAAAATACCGGGACAGCGACCGGGAAAAAGCAAAGAAGTATCTCATTGCATGCATCGTTATGAATCTGCTTCTGCTGGGATTCTTCAAGTACTGGGATTTCCTGGCCGGCAATCTGAATGCGATCGGACTTACGTTTATAAAGCCATTGCATCTGGGACTGCCGATCGGCATCAGTTTCTATACATTCCAGACGATGTCCTATCCGATCGACCTGTACCGGCATGACACCGATCCCCAGAAGTCGTATATCAGCTTTGGTGCCTATGTCACGATGTTTCCGCAATTGATCGCCGGCCCGATCGTGCGTTACCGCGACATTGCCAAGATGCTGGATGAGCGAAAAGAGAATATCGATCAGTTCTATGCCGGTGTGCTGCGCTTTACAGCCGGCCTTGCCAAGAAAGTACTGCTTGCCAACAGTGCCGGTGCCGTCTGGGAAAGCATCAATGCCCTGCCGGCAGCGGAAACAAGCGTGGTCAGTGCATGGATCGGCATCCTGTGCTTTACATTCCAGATCTATTTCGACTTCAGCGGGTATTCCGACATGGCAATTGGACTGGGACGGATGTTCGGTTTTGAATTCCTGGAGAATTTCAACTATCCGTACATATCGTCTTCGATCACAGAATTCTGGAGACGCTGGCATATGTCATTGTCATACTGGTTCCGTGACTATGTATATATTCCGCTCGGAGGCAACCGCAAGGGCCTGCAAAGACAGATCCTCAATCTGATGATCGTATGGCTGTTAACGGGATTCTGGCATGGCGCATCGTGGAATTTTGTCCTGTGGGGTGTGTTCTACGGCATTGTGCTGCTGTTTGAAAAACTGTTCTTACTAAAGGTATTGAAGAAAGCACCGAAATGGATCGGACATGTCTATACGATGCTGGTGGTAATGCTGGCATGGGTGGTATTTGCCCATACCGATCTCTCGGTTGCCCTGCATTACATCGGCATGCTGTTCGGCGGTGCTGCATCGTTCGCAAACGGTGCATCGCTGTTCTATCTGCGCAACAACCTGGTATTGCTGGTAGTTTGTGCCATTGCATGCACGCCGATCGCACAGAAAGCAGGCAGTCTCTTTTCCAAAGAGAAGCTGCAGCCCTTCTATCCTGTACTGGTACTAGCAGGATTATTGATCTGTACGGCATTCATCGTGGATGCGTCGTATAATCCGTTCCTGTATTTCCGCTTCTAGGAGGTCCCATGAAAAAGAAACGTATTGAAACCATTACGATCGGGATCTTCCTGGTCTTCGTATTTGTATTTACCGCAGTGAATCTTTTCGCCGAAAAGAAAGAATTCTCGGAAAACGAAAACAGAACGCTGGCACCGTTTCCAGCATTAACTGTTTCAAATATCTTCGGCGGTGACTTTGACACGCAGTTTGAAACATGGTTCTCCGACCACTTTGTCGCAAGAGATACATGGATTGAAACAAAGGCAGTCTCCCGCCGCATGATGGGTGCCATTGAAAACAACAATGTCTTCTATGGCAAGGGAAGACGGCTGATCCAGCAGTTCAGCACGTATAACCCCACTCTGTTTGAAAATAACATTGCCTATATCGATGAATTCTGCAAAGAAAACGGACGCAGAGGCAATATCCTGCTGATTCCGGATGCCTGCTATGGTGCAGAAAGTGCACTGCCCTTCGGCGCATGGAATATTGATGAAAGCAGACTTCTCGATACCGTTTGCGAGGAGCTGTCTGATCAGACTGTGATCGATCTCAGAAATGCCCTGAATGATCCGCATTACTATTTCCGTACCGATCATCACTGGAATGCGGCAGGTGCCTATGAGGGCTATAAGGCTATCTGCAGAGAGGTTCTGCAGATAGAGCCCTATAAGTTCACCCAGACACCGGTCAGCGATGATTTCCGGGGAACGATGTTCTCCCGCTCCGGTGCGTTCTGGACGCGTCCGGAGACACTAGAGAGAATTGACTGTGAGCGGCCGGTGCGGGCAACGATCCTGTTTGAAGACGGCAGCCGCATGGATTCCCTATACAACGATGCACGTCTGGAAACCAAGGACAAATATACCTATTATATTGACGGCAACCACGCCTATACCGAGATCCATACGGATGCGGACAGCGAGCGTACGGCTGTCATCGTGAAAGATTCCTATGCGCATATCCTGATGCCGTATCTGGTCAGTGAATACCGGACGATCAAGCTGGTGGATCTGCGCTACTACCAGGGAGCGGTATCTGCCCTTCTGCAGGAAATGCCGCAGGCAGATCTCTACTTTATTTACTCCCTGAATACATTTGTGACAGATTCCAGTCTGGGAATGCTGTGGTGAAGCCTATGAAAATTGATTTTGTAAAACTGGGCATCAACGGCGAAGGAATCGGCTACTATGAACATAAGCCGGTTTTCTGCCCGGGTGTATTGCCCAATGAAACTGCAGAAGTACGCATCACGGAAAAACGTCCGTCCTATTACCGGG
This sequence comes from Solobacterium sp., assembly GCA_017539385.1. Classification (GTDB taxonomy): domain Bacteria; phylum Bacillota_I; class Bacilli_A; order Erysipelotrichales; family Erysipelotrichaceae; genus Bulleidia. The sequence goes on from JAFYHC010000068.1 coordinate 13,792, forward strand.
CAGAATGCGTAAAGATTCTCAAAGAAGCAAAGACTCGCCGCAAGAGTGCGTGTGCCGTGCAGCAATACTGCGGCGGCTGTGCTTTGATGCATATGGATTATGCAGAGCAATTGGTATGGAAAAAGCAATTGCTGGAAGAAGCCGTATACAAGTATGCCAATGTAAAGCGGACACTGGTGCGTGACATCCGTCCGTCGAAAGACTGGTTCGGCTATCGCAACCAGTGCAAGGTACCCCTTGCAGAAAGCAATGGCAAACTGGCAGCCGGCATGTACCAGCCCGGTTCCAACCGGTTCCAGACCGTTCATTTCTGCAAGATCCACGATCCGCTGGTCGAAGAGACAAAGAGCAAGGTGCTGGATGTGCTCAATGCACATGGCTGCACTGCCTATGACCGCAATGCGGAAAAAGGCATGCGCTTTCTGGTCATCCGCTCGATCGACGGCAAAACACAGGTCACCCTCATCACCGGACGCAATAAACTGGATCCGGCACTGATCGATGATCTTGCGGCGATCCCTTCTGTCATTTCCCTGGCACAGTCGATCAATACGGATCGCAGTGCACTGGGCATCTTCGGCACAGCACCGAAGATACTGGCAAAAGAAGATGCACTCACATTTGAACAGAACGGGCTCTCACTGAGCTTATCGCCGGAAGCGTTCTTCCAGCTCAACCGCAAAGCTGCCATGGACCTCTATGCCATGGCTGTCAGTAAGATCGACAAATGCGATACACTGGTCGAAGCCTATTGCGGGATCGGTCTGATGTCGATGATGGCAAAGGATAAGGCAAAAGAGATCTTCGGTATTGAATCGGTCCCTTCAGCAGTCAACGATGCAAGAAAGATTGCTGAAGCCAACAGCATTCATAACATCCAGTATCTGTCCATGGATGCGGCGGATGGCCTCAAGCGGGTTTCTCTGACGCATACAGTCGATACGCTGCTGGTGGATCCGCCCCGCTCTGGGATGGACGATGCCATGCTGGAAGCCATCGTTTCCATTCGGCCGAAGAAGATCATATATATTTCCTGCAATCCTGCCACACTGGGCAAGAATCTGAAAGAACTCAAGCATTACTACCAGGTGCGCACGATCATTCCATATGACCTGTTCCCCATGACACCGCATGTAGAAAGCATCACGGTGCTGGAAAGAGGCTGAGCAAAGACGGTATATGCCGTCTTTTTTTCTGCCCAAATCTTTTTTGAAAATTTATGCTTGCATTTTCAGAAGCAAGTGATAAACTACTCTCTTGTACAGAGATGTACAGCAGTCATACTGGTGAAGCGGGTCCGATTCCCGCAATGACTCTGGGCTGAAGCCCGATTCGCACTATGGTATACGTAAACGCCCGGATGGATGATTCGATTCGGAGATAAACAGGCAGGATTTGCAATAAGGACGGAAAGAAGCGTCTCAGCAGGCAACTGTGTCCGGGGAAACGGTCCGGATTGCGGCCGGCGGTATACAGGCGAAACAACGATGGAAGAGCAATGCTCTTCCTTTTTTGTTATACAGAGCAAAAGAAAAAAACCGGATCACTCCGGTTTCAGCAGCCTGTTCCGTCAAGACGGCAGGCCGTCCCGCTTTTCATGGCTTCATGCGGCTGTGTCAGCTGGGATTCATAATCCAGCGTCAGTGTGCCATCTTCCAGCATAAGTGTCGGTATGCCGACTCCCCCTGCTTCTTTGACTGCGTCGTATAACGCATTTGCATCACGCAGCTTCAGGAATTCCTTCAGGGATGCCATGGAGCCGGTGATATCCACGAATTCATATGCAATGCCTTCGGCATCGAATGCTTCTTTGCATGCGACGCAATCCGGGCACAGCGGGCTTCCGTATACTTTGATCATATTCACTCCTTGCCGGTCCAGCAATACGTGCACAGATGCTCCATCGGATGACCGGTTGCCTTGACCATGTCGTCAAGACGCGTAAAGCTCAGCGATGTGAAGTTCATCTTCTGACGCATCTTTTCCAGCATATTTGCATAGCGGGAAGAATCGGGATCGGCATAGTCATCGAGGATGACGCGGTCGACCTGTTCCCCCTCTTCTTCGGCAATGATGCGGCGTGCGATCAGTTCCATATCCGATGTTGCACGGGAGAAGTTAATGAACTTGCAGCCGAACATGATCGGCGGACATGCCGGACGTACGTGGACTTCTTTTGCACCGGATTCATACAGGAATTCGGTCGTCTCACGCAGCTGGGTGCCGCGGACGATGGAATCATCGATCAATAACAGTTTCTTATCCCGGATCAGTTCATGGACCGGAATCAGTTTCATTTTTGCAATCAGATCACGCTTGGTCTGGATCGTCGGCATGAATGACCGCGGCCAGGTCGGCGTATATTTGATAAACGGACGGGTATATGGGATGCCGGACTCATTGGAATAGCCGATCGCATGCGCCAGGCCGGAATCCGGAACACCGGCAACGGTATCGACATCTTCTCTTGTGAGGCCATCGCGCTGTGCCATGTATTTACCGCATTTGTAGCGCATATCCTCTACCGTCGTCCCTTCGTAGTGACTCGGCGGATAGCCGTAATAGGTCCATAAGAAGGTGCAGATCTGCAGTCTCTTTCCGGGGGATACCAGTTTCTGTACCCCGTCCGGTGTCATGACAACGATCTCACCGGGACCAAGTTCCATATAATCCTGATAGCCAAGCTTCAGGTAGGCAAACGATTCAAATGTTGCACAGAAGCCTTCCGGTTTGCGTCCGATCAGGATCGGTGTGCGGCCCAGGCGGTCTCTTGCGCAATAGATGCCCTTCGGTGTCAGCACCATGATCGACATGGAACCGTCAATGATGCGCTGGGCATACTGGATGCCTTCTACCAGATGGTCTCTCTGGTTGATCAGAGCAGCGACCAGTTCGGTCTTGTTGATCTCTCCGCCGCTCATTTCAAGGAAATGCGTCTGTTTCTTATCGAACAGTTCATCCAGGATCTGATCGGTATTGTTTACCTTGCCGATGGTTGCGATGGCATAGGTACCGTGGTGAGAGCGTACCAGCAATGGCTGGGGGTCGTAGTCTGAAATACAGCCGATACCAAGATTGCCTTCCATCTCACCGATATCGATCGAAAACTTCGTCCGGAATGGGGAATTCTCGATATTGTGGATCGCACGGTTGAAGCCATCTTTGCCATATACGGCAAGACCGGCACGGCGCGTACCAAGATGGGAATGATAATCGGTTCCGTAGAACAGATCGAAGACACAATCTTCTTTCAAGGCTGCACTGAAGAAGCCACCCATAAGTCGTCCTCCTTTAACAATGTGGTGATTATAACATATATGCAGTAAATGCGAGATAAAAAATGAATTGCATGCTTGCAATTCATTTTTAAAGTGTCCGCTCTTTGGGACGCAGACGAAAACGGATATGACTGGCAGCGCTTTCATGGGCTTCCAGGATCGGTTTTTCGTCTTCTTCCGGATAGTTTACGGCATTGGGACGGTAACTTGCTTCTAATGCCACGGCACTGCGCGGTGCCAGAATTTCATCATATTTGCCAGTCTCGCCCTCAAACCAGTTGGATGTATATACGTGAATGCCCGGCAGATCGGAAGAAACGATCAGATCCAGCTTCTTGCCGGACAATACGGCCATTTCACGCATGCCTTTTCCATCGATCGGATACCAGTGGTCATATCCCCGTGCCACATGCAATTGAGGATCATCCGCATCGATCCTTTCACCGATCAGATGCGGTACGGCAAAGTCAAACGGTGTTCCTTCGGCTGCCACTTCGTAATCCAGCGTTACATTGGTATCATCCTGCGGGGCATAGCGGTCCGCATGTACGCACAGTGTCTCATCCAGCACCGATGTACTGTTATCCACATTGAAATACGCATGGTTGGTATAGGCGAACAAGGTGCGTGCATCGCTTTCTGCTTCGGCGCTGATCGTGATCCCGTTGCCGTCCAGCGCATATGTTACAGATACGCTCATATTGCCCGGATAGCCTTCATCACCGTCTTTGAAGCGGCGTGTAAATACGACGGCAGAGGGTGACATCTCCCCTTTCCACAGGACATACGAAAAGCCCTTCAGACCGCCGTGGTTGCAGTTGGGACCGTTGTTGATGGGGAGATGGTACTCCTGTCCATCCAGGGTAAAGCGTCCTTCTTTGATGCGGTTGCAGGTACGTCCGACGGATGCGCCAAGATAGGCCGTGCCGTTTACATATTCTTCTGCTGTCTTATAGCCTTTGACAACATCGATGCCGGTACGCTTATCGATAAAGGAAACAAGTGCAGCACCGAAATTCGTCACTTTCATGATCAGGTTTTCATTTTCGATCGTATAGAGCCAGATCGTCTCCTGATTTTCTGTTTTTCCAAATACTTCCTTCATACATTCTCCCGCCGGTTTAACAGCCGGCATACTGCTTTATAAAAGCCATCGTGATCAATATCATCCGTGATCCAGTCCGCAGCCTGCTTTGCCTCTGTGCAGCCATTGTCCATGGCAATGGATATGCCTGCTGCAGAAAGCATGGACAGATCATTTGGTCCATCGCCAATTGCAGCGATCTCTTCCTTCTTCCATCCATAGTGACGGCATGTTTCTTCAATGGCGCGTGCCTTGTCGCAATCCGCATGAATGACATCCACTGCAAGATCCGTCCAGCGTGTTGCCTTTACATGATGCAGAAGCCCCATGACGCTCTTCCAGTCTTCTTCCGGAATATACGGGATCGCCATATATACCGTATGCATCATTGCTCTTTTCGGATCGCATATTTCCGGCATCGGCGTATGTATCGCCTCCTGCGAGCGGCGTACTTCCTCATCATCGCGGCTGATATACATCCTGTCCTTTTCCAGAAACATGCAGGGATAAGCATACGACTGACACGTTTCCACTAATACAGCGACATCGTGCCTGTCCAGCGGACAGCTATAGGCAAAGCCATCCTGATCGAAGCAATATGCACCATTCATCGTCATCCACCCATCCAGCTGCATATCCTCAAGATGCATATTGCGTATCTCTTCCATGCAGCGGCCGGTGCATGCATAGGTACGCACACCTGCTTCTTTCAGCATCGCCAGCGCTTTATGGGCAGAAGAAGGCACACGGTTATCTGTATGAGAATACAGGGTACCGTCAATATCCAGAAACAGTGCTTTTATTGTCTGCGGTTCCATACCATCATTATGGTCTTTTCACCTGTAAAAGAAAAGGATTGCAATTGTGTTATTGTTTCTGCTTTACCCCCCGAATTTGCATTTCCGTCCGGAAATGCTTATTCTTTCTTAGATAAGGAGGAGACGATATGCTGTTTCGCAAACCAGATTCAACCGAAACGATGCCATCTGCTGCAGAAACCGTCGATCACAGTGACCGCTATGTCGTCACTTCGATCCTGCTGGAGATTCTGTATGCCGGCATTCTGTTTCTCAAAGGAGCAGATCTTGCTCTGACGTATGTATATGCTCTGATCCCGATGTTATTGATCACGGCTGTCTTTGGCACCTACCTCTATAACCGGGATGCGGATATGAAACTGTTTGGTGCAATTACGAAGCTGACTGCTTCGGGCATCGCTCTGCAGATCCTTGCGGATGCGGTATACCATCCGCAGACAACGTTTTCCCTGCTGAAATACGGGATCAGTTTTGTATTCCTGTTCTTCTTTCTGGTCTTTTACAGACTATTGAAGAAGCTGCTCAATCATCCGTTCATGATATGGATGTCATTGGCGGCTTCGGCTGCTGTCTATATCGTATTGGCGATATGGGGCATTGACCCCAATGGATATGGAACACATGCCTGGGTGCGCATCGCCGGCTATACGGTGCAATTGACCGATCTGACCAAGATCGCTGCCGTGCTGTTTTATGCCTCTTTGTTTTCATCCCGGCATGAACATACCGACAGCGGGATCCTGAAGATCTCTTCCCTGTTCTTCTTCATCAATATGGCGGGATCGATCTGGATCAAGGAACTGGGTTCCTTCTTTGTCCTGTATTTCATGCATCTTTCGATCTTACTGATCTTCATGGACCATAACAAAACAAAGCGGATCTATATCATATCCATCGTGGCAGCCAGTGTGCTGGCAGTTGCCATGGCATTCGTACTGTACAAATGGATGCTGCCGGGGTATAACGCCGGTACATTGAACTCTCTGCAGCTGATGATCTGGCCGTATGTGAAAAAGATCTATACGCGCTTTTCCATCACTGCCAATATCAATATGGATCCCTATGGGGCCGGCTATCAGCTCTTACAGGCTAAGAAAGCTCTGTGGATGAGCGGCTTATTTGGCAATACCGTGCATTTCAATGCATTGCCGGTAGCGGAATCGGATATGGCATTTGTGGCCTTTGTATCCAATTTCGGCTTCCTGTTAGGCTTCTATGTATTCCTGCAGTTCCTGCGGATCTTCCTGTCCGGCAGTGAGCTGTCACGGTCGCTGCTGAAATATGAACGTCAGGATTCCATCGTGGTCTACGGGATCACGGTCATCCTGTTCCTGCAGGCAATGTTTGTCATTCTGGGATCGTGCAATGTGATCCCGTTTGCCGGACTGCCGATTCCTTTCCTGTCACGCGGTAATACCTTCCAGTCGATCGTCTTTGCATTCAGCGGCCTTCTGCTGCAATTGTCCATGCATAAGAATCCGATCGTGGAAGAAGGAGGTGATGTGCATGACGAACCGGCGGAATAAAGATTCCCTTGCTAAAAGCCGCATCCGCATCGCAGAGCTGGCTGCCATGACAGTATGTCTGCTGTTTACCGGCGGCTATGGATATAAATATATCGTATCACCGCTTATTTCACCCCAGGCAAGAGGCACGCAGAATACGATCACATACGATGCGGTAAAAGATTATGCCTATGAAGGCGATATCGTCGACAAGGACGGTGCTGTCATCATGAGTTCCTACGATCAGTATCATACGGCGTACGCCTATGAACCGGAATGTTACAGCTTCTCCTATCTGCTGGGCTATTACACCGTCGCAAACGGACGTGAGAATACGTATGGACTGCGCGGGTCATTGGCAGACTGGCTGCTGTTCTATCTGGACGATCACAACAAAGGTGCCACGGTAACACTGACCGTAGACAAGGGACTGCAGGATTATGCCTATACAAATCTATTGGCCGGGCAGGAAGGCAGCATCACCGTGATCGACAACAAGACCGGTGCGATCCGGTGTCTGACATCCCGCAGCACCATTTCCTACAACGTCAATGATCTGGACAGTTTCCTCTCCAGTGAAGTCGAAGGCGCCCAGTTCCGCCGCGGCACGTATGAAAACGATCCGCCGGGATCGACGTTCAAGATCCTGACGGCAGCGGCTGCCATTGAAAAAGATGAAGAAGAGAATCTGCCGGATGACTTCTTCACCTTCACGGATACCGGTTCCTATACGCCGGAAGGAAGCAGCTGGACGATCACCAACTGGAATGATGCCGTCTTCGGCACAATCGACCTTGATACAGCCTTCAGGAATTCCGTCAACTGCTACTTTGCCGATCTTGGCATACGCATTGGCCAGGACCGTCTGCTGAAGACCGCGCAGGCATTCCGCATTGGCAAAGACATCGAGATTCCCTTCTTATGCACGCTGCATTCGAAGACGCATCTTGGTGATGAACAGCCGGTCACCATTGCCCAGACCGCCTTCGGTCAGGGCAATACCGAGATCACACCGGTGCACCTGGCGCTGATCGCACAGGCAGTCGCAAATGACGGTGTCATGCTGCAGCCATATGTTGTTTCTTCCGTCAACAGCGGCAATATGCCTCTGTACCGCGCCTTCCCGCATAAGCTTGGCCGCTGCATTTCCCATACCGTGGATGTGCGCTTAAAAGAGCTCATGCATCATGCGGCAGAAAACTATGGTTTGAGCGAAGACTACTATGGCATGGTCTATGCAAAAAGCGGAACAGCCGAATGTGCCAATGACCGCGTGCATACATATATCGTCGGATTCACAGAGGATGCTTCCTTCTGCGTTTCTATGAATAACGGCCATGCCAGTGCCGATCTCTATGGCATTACGCAGGAACTGGTCGCCTATATCAACCGTATCTACGGACGCTGACCCAGAGCAAAAAACGTCACACACGCAATGTGACGTTTTTTCAAATTCAAACTATTGCTGCGTTGAATCAGCCGGCGCGTCTGTTACAGTACTTGCTTCAGGCACATTGATCGGCTGCTTTCTTTCAGAATGCGGATCGTCTCATCCAGTACTTTCTCACTGTTGGCCTTCTGTTTGTATAATGCCGTCTGATGCTGGATGTTGCGCCGAAACCCGGAGATCAGTAAAGCACCTGCAATGATCAGGATGATATTTAAAGCTACTTTTGAAAAAAATATTGATTTGGCTTTTTGGGTATATTCTGATGTTCTGACATGACAGCATCCTCCTGCCGACCACATAAAGCATGTTTCTTTTTTTTAGTACCAGAATCAGTGGGTATATACTTCTGGTTTCCATCAAAAAAGACCGGTTCTTTTCAGAACTGGTCCGTACAGACTTACAGATAGCGGCGGAAGAATTCACATTCTTCATCATTGCACAGCTTTGCCGCTTCCAGACGCATATTGCATTGGAAGACATGGGCAAGCGGTTCCTTTTTGTCTCCATAGCGGCGGTAGATGAACGGTACATCGTTTTCTTCCAGAACCGGAATGATAAACGACAGCTGGTCCTTCAGGAAGTCACCGGGGCATGTCATCAGGAATACCGGCGGGAAGTCCGGTGTAACGTGATTGACGCTGCTGATCAAAGCATATTCTTCCCTGGTGCCCTTGTTTGGAAGCAGATCGCCCATCAAAGCTGTATTCATATCTTTCGGATCACTGCTCGGTTCCATCTTATAGGCACCACAGTTGAGTGCGATCGCCTGAAATGCGAAATTTTCCGGCAGTGTATAGCCAACGGTCTTTGCATATGCAGGATTGGTCAGTGCGCAGGCAAACAGGCTCAGCATATGAGCGCCGGCACTGTCGCCGACACCAAAGATATGATCGGTATCAAAGCCATATTTTTCGGCATTCCGGATGATCCAGGCACATACGGCAGAAGTATCTTCAAAGGAGGACGGATATTTGTATTCCGGAGCCAGACGATAGGAGAAATTCACCACGGCAAAGCCGCGCTGTGCAAGGGACATGCAATAGTACTGGTAGACATCCTTATCGCCATATACCCAGCCGCCGCCGTGCACATTGAGAATCACCGGCAGTCTGCCCTCCGCCCCCTTCGGGCGGTAGACATCCAGCATCTGCCACTTTGGTTCGATAGAGCCATAAGGAATATCATCATAGCGAACAACATCATCCGGTGTTGTCAGTCCGGCATCGCGCTTTGCATCGCCTTCCCCAAACATTTTGCGGATCATTTCACTCATTGCACTCATTTGTACACCTCTCAGTTATCGGCTCTGGAATAGCCGTTTTTCATTGCCATGCTGGCAGTCTTCATCAGCGCATTCAATGTCTTTGTCGTTTCTTCTTTTGCCATAGCAGCCAGTTTCTCATTGGCTTCCTGTACCAGTGAGAAATCGCCTGTCTCGGTCATCTTCCGGTCGTATTCATTCAGCAGGGCGCGTGCTTTTGCGGCAACGCTTCCCTGGTAGCGCTCAATATGCTGGATGCTTTGCCCGTAGTGGGGATCTGCCAGTACACCGAGCAGACGGCTGCCCCAGTAGAAATTCTCTGTTGAGACATCCAGTGTGACATCGCTGAGATATTTCGGCATGGTGTCTGTCTGTGCATACACCGGCAGCGCAGCGTTGAAGGCATTGGAGCCAAAGCAGATCCATTCGATTCCCTTGAGCGGCTCCGGCTGATCCGGGCGGATCTGCAGGATGCCGGTCACGCCGGTGCGGCTGATGCCGATCGGACGGTAGATGCCCTTTTTGGGATTGTCCGCCTTGGTATAGGGATTGTATGGTGTGCCCTGGTAGTAGGAAGACAGGATGTATTTGACATCTTCGATCGTGATCTTCTTTTCCGGCACGAGCGACCATGGCAGATCATCGCATTCCGGGGTATAATCCGCATTCTCACCATCCCATTTATAGGTATTGGGATTGAACCAGCGCAGCATATACCATGCCCGCGGCGTATTGTAGACATGGTCCGCATCGGTGCGGGAGCCGAAGATATAGCGCGGATTCATGACGCCGTCGGTATTGAGATCCAGATGGTTGTCCTTGATGAATTCCCGCAGGTCTTTGGAACAGAGATGGTCTTTCTGCTTTCCGAATGCATCATTGAGATCAAAGCGGTCCAGTCCGAACTGGTTGGGCATGACGACATATTCATCATCTTTGACACGGCGTGCGATCCAGTGATGACCGCCGATGGTCTCCAGCCACCAGACTTCCTTTTCATCGCTGAAGGCAATGCCGTTGGGTTCATAGGTGCCATACTGCTCCAGCAGTGCACCAAGACGCAAAACACCTTCACGGGCAGAGCGGATATAAGGCAGTACGATCACGACATAATCCTCTTCTCCCAATCCGCCCGGTGTGTCTTTTTCCCCGCGCTTCTTTGCCTTCTCATAGCGTACATAGGGATCTGCACCAAGGACGCGTGCATTGGATGTGATCGTCTCGGTAGCGGTCATTGCCACATTGGCTTCGTTGATCCCGCAGGCAGCCCAGATGCCGTTTTTCTGATCGATGCTGGGAGATGCTGTATAGCGCATTGGGTTATCTGGAAGTTCGATCTCCAGATGCGCGATCACGCTTTTGTATTTTTTCGGCTGTTTCTTCGGCGGTACGGTGATCAGCTTCTTTTCATCGAAGAAGCCGTCATCGGTGCGGGCAATGATCGTAGAACCGTCATTGCTGGCTTTGCGGCCGACTAAAAATGTTGTACATGCCATATGCTTACCTCAGTTTCATGCCTTCTTTAAACGCATCTGCGACGATCTCACCGGCAACGCGGTATTTGTTCATGGCGGAGTCAAACAGGATCGGCTCCATCTTGCCAAGATCCACTTTTCCATCTGTCAGGATGCTTTCATCCACCGTCATATTGACCGTTTCCCCGATCAGCAGATAGCCATCGGTATCCGGCTTTAATTCCACGACTTTGCATTCCAGGGTCAGCGGATATTCGTCAAAGACCGGTGCGTTGACATAATCGCCTTTGTGCGCATGGAAACCGGCTTTTTCGATCTTATTGACCTTGCGTCCGGATTCAATGCCGAAATAATCGGATGCGGTAACAGTTGCACGGGTCGCAAAGGATACCGTAAATTCCGGGCAGCGTTCCAGATTGTCTGTCGTCTTGTGCTTGGACAGTGACACGATGATCTGGTGAGCATCGATCTGTCCTGCCCATGCGGCGTTCATGGCATTGGGAATGCCGTTTTCGTCATACGTGCCGAGAATGACGACCGGAAGCGGTGTGATGATCGTTTTCTTTCCGAAATTCTTTCTCATGTTTTACCTTCTTTCTTTATTTCATACCAAGATTCTTTGCTGTTAACACAGCGAAATCCTGTACATTGGCGGTGATGCTGACAGCACTGAGCGTACCGCGGTCAAACAGTTTATTGGTGACAAATTCCGATATATCCACGCAATAGATATACAGCGGACGCACAATGCCGTCTTTTACCCGGAAGGATGGCGTCATATTGCCGGTCGCAATGGTGTGCAGCTGGGTCGCAAGGCATACCACTGTTGTGGCATCCCGCACCATATTGCGCATGGCATCCTGTGCTTTGCGGGTGTCTGTGATCACATCGGGAAGCGGTCCGTCATCCCGGATCGATCCACCCAGTACAAAGGGAATATGATGATGCACAAGTGATGCCATGATGCCGTCCTGCAGATCATACGCATGGACAAAGTCTGCGATGGATCCGCACCGGCGCACCCGGTTGATCACTTCCAGATGATTGTAATGACCAAGCGGTGCACTGACACCGGTATAGATATCCTGTCCCAGAGCGGTATGCAGATGGGCAGCTTCCAGATCATGGGTTGCCAGGGCATTGCCTGCCATCAGTCCATGCAGATAGCCGTTTTCGATCAGATAGCGGAAAGCACGCCGGCAGTCATGGTCAAACGAACATGCCGGACCAAGCACCCAGACGATCTTTCCGTGCTCCTTCTCATAGCGCAATAGATCAATAAAGCGGTCATAGTCACGGGAAAAAGCCGTCTCACGGCTGCGGCGTGTGCGGAATGCAAAGACATCCCCGTTTGCCTGCCGCTGTATAAAGCCGTCCGCATGCACATAGATGCCTTCGCTGCCGTCTTCCTTTCGGCCAAGGATGACAAGATCCCCCTGTTTTACATTGCGGGGTTCCGTGACACAGAGGGTTTCCCCATTCCACAGCACCACGCAGTCCATGCGGCTTTCTTCCGCCAGTTTCCATTCCCCCTGTATTTTAAAATACTCCGGATACATCGAGGTGCTGTGGAAGTCTTCCGGCACGATGCCGTCTGCTTCTGCTTTCTGCATGCGTACATCCGGTGCCTGCATCAGGATTTCTGCATTCCAGTCCGGTGCATGATAGTCCGGCAGTTCAAACATATTGTCCTCCTGTAGTGGAAATAAGCATTCAGCCATTTCTTCTGCTGATGTCATTTTAGCATTATCTTTTCACTCTGTCGCTTTCTGCGTACTGATCCAGACGCCGAAAAGAATGATCGCTCCGCCGATGATCTGCCGCAGCGTGACTGCTTCGTGCAGGATCCATGCTGAAAGCAGGATGCCGAATACCGGTGTCAGATTCATTAATGATGCCGCAAGCGAAGCAGGTATCCGCCGTATTCCGACATTGTAGAGAAATAAGGCAGCGACCGTACAGCAGACGGACAAATAGCCTACTGCCAGCCAGGCTTCAATTGTGACCGGATTCCATACCGGCTTCTCCAGCCATACCAACGGCACAAACAGCACCGTACCAAGCAATGTCTGCCAATAGGAGATGCTTAACGGATCCATACGGTCTGATATCTTCTGCATCGTATAGTTGTAATATGCCCATAAAAACCCATCTGCGAGAAGCAGGAAATTACCGCCTCCCCCTTTTGAAAGAGACAGTGTGCTCCAGTCATTCAGCACCACGATACCAACTAATGCAATCGCAATGCCGCTGAGGATCGTCCGGTTTGCCCGCTCACGATAAAACAATATGCCGACGAAGGCGGTAATGGCTGGGTATGCAGCGGAGATCAGCGAAGCATTGCCTGCCGTGGTCATCTGTACGCCGATATTTTCCAGTGCATAATATACCGTGATGCCGCTGACGGCGGTCAGAGCGATATAATACGCATCTCGCTTCTGCGGACGGACCGGATGAAAGCCGCACACACGCAGCAGAAGAAACAATGCGGATGCCAAGGCAAAGCGCACCAGACAAAGCAATAACGGCGAAAAGACTGTACCGACGATCTTCGTGGCAATAAACGAAGAACTCCAGAACAGGATCGCCGCTGTTACGGATACGATCGATCGGAATTCAGACTTCATAACAATATTTGTACACTGTGTCACATGCATATGTCCATAAAAAAGGACCGCGTGGGCGGTCACAATGGCGTCAACCTAAAAAATAGGTTGGCGCTTTTTCTGTGAAGAAAATACTGATAACTGCTTAACTACAGTTTCAAAGATATACAAAGAATGAAAGAAGCGCGTATTAAAACATCAATTATTGGCATATCTTTTTGGAAGTATTCTGCGCGCGTGATATCATTAAGAATGATTAATAGGGCTTCGCTGTTTGAAGCCGGCCGTTGACTCTAATTGTGTTTGGC
>JAFYHC010000069.1 GCA_017539385.1 Solobacterium sp.
GATAGCGAAGTGGCCACACCTGTTCCCATCCCGAACACAGAAGTTAAGCACTTCAGCGGCGGACATAGCCTTTGGTGAAGTATGCACGTTGCCAGGTCGCAAAGAGGAGACATCTCCTCTTTTTTTTGTCCCCCTTCAGCAATATATTTAGATAAGGATTGTTTCATTTTCAATTTGGATCAATCGTACTATAATAGCGTGGCGTGAGGTTGATATGAAAGAAATTAAAGTGTATTCGAATAGTATTGAAGAAACACATGCGCTGGGGAAACGAATCGGCGAACTGTGTGATGAAGGAACACTGATTCTGCTGGATGGTGACCTGGGAGCGGGGAAAACAACTCTCACACAGGGCATTGCCAAAGGACTGGGCGTGAAACGGAATGTCACAAGTCCGACATTCACGATCCAGAAGATCTACCGCGGAAACATGCCTCTGTATCATATCGATGCCTATCGGCTGGAAGGTATGAATCAGGATCTTGGCTTCGAAGAATATATGGATGGCGATGGTGTTACGGTCATTGAGTGGGCGGGTTTCATTCAGGATCTGATTCCGGAAGAATATCTGGAAATCAAGATCAGTCTGCTGGAAGAGAATCAGCGGTGCTTTACGATCCGTTCGCACGGTGATCGATATGACAGATTTACGGAGGAACTGAAATGATTACAGTATGTATGGATACAAGCCATGTATTTCTGGCACTTGGAATCATCCGGGATGACAGAGTGATTGCGTCATTTCAGGAGTCCTGCTGGAAAAAGCAGTCGGAAGAAATCTTTCCGCAGCTGATGCGCCTGATGGATGAGGCCGGATTACAGCCGGAAGATATTGATTCTGTTGTCATCAGCGGGGGACCGGGAAGCTATACCGGTGTCCGTATTGCGATGACTGTTGCGAAGGTATTCTGCAGTATGCGCAGTGTGCCGCTGTATACGATTCCTACGCTGCTTCTGTATGCAGGGCAGAAGGATTGCCGTGTCGTGCTGGATGCACGCGGTAAACGGGCTTATACAGCCCGCTGCAGGGCCGGCAAGATGCTGGGTGAGCAGCAGGTCCTTCCATTGGAAGATATCCCCCAGGATGCACCGGAAATGGTCGGTGATCTGCATTTGTTGCAGCAGGAAGACTGCTGGCCGGATCTCATTGCGAATTTCCTTGCATTGAAGGAAGAGTGGCAGCCGGCAGAAAATGTGCATCTGGTCGTTCCGGAGTATTTAAAGGGCAGTGAAGCCTACATGGTGAAGAAATGATTACAGAAATGACCCGTGAGGATCTGGCATGTGCTGCTGAGATCGAACGGGATCTCTTTCCGGATCATCCATGGAGTGAGGCGGATCTCTGCTATGAACTGGAAGAGAATCCCTATGCGCAGTTTCTGGCTCTGAAAAAAGACGGCAGATTGATTGGATATGCAGATCTCTGGATCATGTTTGATCAGGCACAGATCGCCAATATAGCCGTCGCAAAAGAATTCCAGAAAATGGGATACGGACAGATCCTGATGGATGAAATGACCCGCCGCAGCATCGCGGCGGAATGTGAGAATATTACGCTTGAAGTGCGGGTCTCGAATTCCCCGGCTATCGCACTGTATGAGAAAAACGGATTCATAAAAGCCGCTGTCCGCAAGGGCTATTATGACAACGGGGAAGATGCCTGGCTAATGATTCGGCCAATTGGAGGACTGGAAGTATGACAGTATTGATGGCAATTGAATCAAGTTGTGATGAGACAGCTTGTGCGCTTGTGCGTGACGGACATGAGATTCTTTCCAATATCGTCTCCAGCCAGATCAATGTACATACGCTGTATGGAGGCGTGGTTCCGGAAGTCGCAAGCCGCATCCATGTAGAAAATATTTCCGCAGTCGTTCAGGAAGCGCTGGATAAGTCCGGCTGCACCATGGACGATGTGGATGGCATCGCCTTTACGCAGGGACCCGGTCTGATCGGCTCTCTGCATGTCGGCGTACAGGCAGCCAAGACACTTGCCTGGGCATTCCATAAGCCGCTGATCCCGGTGAATCACATGACCGGTCATATCTATGCCAACCGCTTTGTCTCAGAACTGGAATTCCCGATGATGGCACTGGTGATCTCAGGCGGACATTCCCAGATCGTATGGATGGAAAATGACTGGGACTTCAAGGTGATCGGCGAAACGATGGACGATGCGATCGGCGAGGCATATGACAAAGTTGCCCGCGTTCTGCATCTTGGCTACCCGGGCGGACCGGTCATCGACCGTCTTGCAAAGCAGGGAAAACCACACTATACACTGCCGGTTCCGAAAACCGCAGGACCATATGATTTCTCTTTTTCTGGCTTGAAGACAGCAGTTCTGCAGCTCGTGCAGAGAGAAGAACGGCAGGGCAGGGAGATCATCCCGGAAGACATGGCATATGCCTTCCAGGAAACCGCACTTGGCAGCATGGTGCAGAAGACACTGAAAGCAGTGGATGAATACCATCCCCGTATGCTTGTGCTTGCCGGCGGGGTAGCAGCGAATTCCCGTCTGCGTCAGATGATGACGGATGCATTTGCAGAACGCACCGATACAAAACTGATCATACCGCCCATGTACTGCTGCACCGATAATGCCGCAATGATCGGAGCAGCCGGCTATATTGCATATACGCATGGGCTGCTGGGAGACTTCAGTGTTTCTGCTGATCCCGGACTTCTGATGCCGGGAGAAGAATAAATTTAGTATTTTTTTCACAAATGCAGATCCGGTGGTAATATAAATAGTACGGTGGTGGCATATGACAAGCAGAAAAGTACCGAAAGCAACATTGCAGCGGTATCCGGTTTATCTGAAAGCCTTGCGTAAACTGGAACTGGAAGGGAAAGACAAAGTAATGTCCAGAGAACTTGCGGATTATGTATCGATCGAACCAACA
Source organism: Solobacterium sp. (assembly GCA_017539385.1). GTDB lineage: Bacteria > Bacillota_I > Bacilli_A > Erysipelotrichales > Erysipelotrichaceae > Bulleidia. Next base: position 2,907 of record JAFYHC010000069.1, read on the forward strand.
ACGATCCGCAGGGATTTCAGTTTCCTCGGCAATCTTGGCAAACAGGGCTACGGATACGATGTGCGCAGACTGATTGAGATCTTCTCCAATCACCTTGGTATGAATTTCGACGAGAAGATCATTCTGGTCGGAGCCGGCAATCTGGGCCGTGCGCTGCTGAACTATAACCAGTGGAACCATGTGGTAGGAGAGATCGTCTGTGCATTTGATCTGACCGCCAAAGATGATGCGCCGGTCCCGGTGTATCCGATCGATGAGCTGTCAGAGCACATTCCTGCGGGATGCCGGATCGCAATTCTGTGCATCACGAAAAATGTGCAGGAGACCGTTGATCTTCTGATCGAAAACGGGATCTGCGGTTTTGTGAGTTTTTCTACCGAACATATTACGGTACCGCCGCATATTTCCATGCGGCAGATCGATGTCGTATCCCTGATACAGGAACTGATATTTGAAACAAATGCCCGGCACCGGGAATGAAAAATAAGGAGTTATGAGTATGCCTACAGAAATGAGTGTTAGAGAATTGTATGAACTGACTGCAGAAGGTACTGAGCTGGAAAAAGACCAGGTCGAATATATCCAGCTTCAGGGATGGGTGCGGACCAACCGGTCCGGCAAGAACGTTTCGTTCATTGCCCTGAATGACGGTACGTACTTTCAGAATGCACAGATTGTTTATTCGTCCGATACCCTGAGCAACTATGCGGAGGTCAGCAAATACCTGACCGGAACAGCCATTGCTGTTGTCGGTAAATACGTCGTCACTCCGGATATGAAGCAGCCCTTTGAGATCCAGGCAACAGAGATCTCTCTGGAAGGTGCATGCGACAGCAGCTATCCGCTGCAGAAGAAGCGTCATTCGTTTGAATATCTGCGTGAGATCGGACATCTGCGTCCGCGCACGAATACGTTCTCTGCTGTATTCCGCGTCAGAAGCTGCCTTGCCATGGCAATTCACCAGTTCTTCCAGTCGCAGGGATTCGTCTATGTCAATACACCGATCATCACCGGCAACGATGCCGAAGGTGCCGGCCAGACATTTACAGTCACAACCCGTTCGGATGATAAATACGAAGAAGATTTCTTCGGAAAGCACGCCAGTCTGACGGTTTCCGGTCAGCTGCAGGGTGAAGCCTATGCACTTGCATTCCGTGATATCTATACATTCGGCCCCACATTCCGTGCTGAGAATTCCAATACAACGACACATGCATCGGAATTCTGGATGATCGAACCGGAAATGGCATTCGCTGATCTGGATTATGACATGGATGTCATTGAAGATATGGTCAAGTACTGCATCGACTATGTCATGGAGACATGCCCGGAAGAAATGAAGTTCTTCAATTCCTTTGTCGATAAGACACTGCTGGAACGTCTGAACCATGTACGGAATTCGGAATTCCGCCGTCTGCCGTATACAGAGGCAATTGAGATCCTGAAGAACGCAGATGTTGAGTTTGAAAACAACAATATCTACTGGGGAATGGATCTGAATACCGAACACGAGCGCTATATCACGGAAAAGGTCATCAAGGGCCCGACATTCCTGATCAACTATCCGAAGGAGATCAAGGCATTCTATATGCGCAATAACGATGACGGAAAGACAGTCGCAGCATGCGATCTGCTTGTTCCGGGCGTCGGTGAACTGGTCGGCGGAAGCCAGCGTGAAGAACGTCTGGATGTTCTGGAAAAGAAAATGGATGAACTGGGCATGAACAAGGACGGATACCAGTGGTATCTGGATCTGCGCCGTTACGGCGGCTGCCAGCATGCCGGTTTCGGACTTGGCTTTGAGCGTCTGGTCATGTATGTGACCGGTATGGAGAATATCCGCGACGTCATCCCGTTTGCGAGAACGCCGCGCAATCTGCAATTCTGAGTAATAATGGGAATGGTATTCGATTCCATTCCCTTTTTTAGGAGTACTTATGCTGTATCAGGTCAGTAAGGCATCCAAGAGCTTTGGTGCGGATGTCGTATTTGAGGATGTAACATTTGAAATACGGGGCACGGAAAAGATTGCTCTGGTCGGACGCAACGGATGCGGCAAAACGACCTTTCTGCGCTGTATCAGCGGCGAGGAATCGTTTGACAAGGCGGCAGTATCCCGCCAGAACGGCATCACGGTCGGCTATCTTTCCCAGCGTGTCCTCGAGCACGATGAACGGACGGTAGAAGAAGAACTGCGTCTTCTCTATGAGCCTGTTTTTGCGCTGCAGAAGCGGATGAATGAACTGGAAGAGAAGATGCTGAGTGATGCATCGGACGCCGTATTGTCGCAATATGCCGATCTGCAGGAACAGTTCGAACAGATGAACGGCTATAACTGGGAAGCGGAGATGAAGACGGTCTTTACCCGCTTTGGTTTTCCTCTGGAAGAACTGAGGAAAAAGATCGGGGAATTCTCCGGCGGACAGAAAACGCGCATTGCATTTGTAAAACTGCTTTTATCCAAGCCGGATATTCTTCTGCTGGATGAACCGACAAACCATCTGGATCTGGAAGCCATAGAATGGCTGGAAGGCTATGTGCGCAATTATCCCAAGGCAGTTGTCGCAGTATCCCACGACCGGATGTTTCTGGACCGCATCAGTGATGTTGTCTATGAGATGGAATACGGCCGCATGAAGCGTTATTCGGGCAACTATACGAATTACACGGTGCAGAAAGCCAATGATCTGGAACGCCAGCAGGCCGCCTACCAGCGCCAGCAGAAAGACATTGAGCGGCTGGAAGCACTGATCGAGAAATTCCGCTACAAGAAAAACAAGGCAGCATTTGCCCAGTCCAAGATCAAATATCTCGAACGCATGGACCGCGTGGAAGTATCCCAGGCAGATACCAGATCGTTCAAGGCACGCTTTACACCGCGCTTAAAGGGCGGTGAGCGTGTCCTGCAGACAGAACACCTGCAGGTAGGCTATGATCATGTGCTTGCGGATGTCACGATGGAGATCCGCAGGGGACAGCGTATTGCCATTCTCGGTGCAAACGGCACCGGCAAATCCACCTTTGTAAAAACACTGATGGGAATTCTGGAACCGTTAGGCGGTTCCTATCTGTACGGTCATCAGATCGAGACCGGCTACTTTGATCAGCAATTAGCCCAGTTCACCGGCGGGAAGACCGTGCTGGAAGAATTGTGGGATGCCTATCCGGATCTGGATCGGACAACGGTGCGCAGCGTGCTGGGACAGTTTCTGTTCTCGGCAGACGATGTATTCAAGACTACAGATGTCCTGTCCGGAGGCGAAGCCGTGCGTCTCTCGCTGGCCAAGCTGCTTCTTCAGCATGCCAATTTCCTGATCCTGGATGAACCGACGAACCATCTGGATATTCCCGGCAAAGAGGCACTGGAAGACTCTCTGCGCGATTATGCGGGAACACTGCTCTTTGTATCGCATGACCGTTACTTCATATCGCGCTTAGCGGACAGCCTGCTGGTCTTTGAAGACGGCGGCGCAAAGTTTATTCCATTGACGTATGCGGAATATACCGAGCAGAATGCGGCTGTGGAACAGACGCGCAAAGAAGAGAAAGAAATGCAGCGGGCACAGACACCGCCGCGTGCACTTTCTCCGGAATCACTGCGCCGGGAGATTGCCCGCACAGAAAAAGCCATCACCGACAAAGAAGCAGAGATCGAAGAAATGAAGGCACTGCGCTATGAACCGGAGTACTACCATGACTACCGGAAGATGGCAGAACTGGAAGACAGGATCGATGATCTGCAGAATGAAGTAGAAAAACTCATGGAGACATGGGAAAAACTGTCGGAATCCGTTTAAAAGAAGAGAAAACCGGCCTACAATAAAAGTAAGCATACAAGGAGAACACATCATGGGAAAATGTCTCATTGCGCAGTCCGGCGGTCCGACAGCCGTGATCAATGCGACTCTGGCCGGTATTGTAAAGGCAAACCAGGAAAACCCTGTCTATGATGCTGTATGGGGAGGACTCCACGGCATTGAGGGAATCCTGCAGGAACATTTTGTAGATCTGACAAATATGGGGGAAGAGGAAAACCTCATTCTGCGGCAGACACCTTCCTCTGCGCTGGGAGCGTGCCGGTATAAACTGCGCCGCAGTGACCCGGATGCCTTTAAGGAGGTATTCCGTATCCTGGATAAATATGAGATCGATACGCTGTTCTATATCGGCGGAAATGACTCGATGGATACCGTTGCGGCTCTTGCGGCTTATGCAGCGAAGCACGGCATTTCCAACCATCGGTTCATCGGCTGTCCCAAGACAGTTGACAATGATCTGGTCGTGACGGATCTGTGTCCGGGATTTGGTTCGGCTGCGAAGTATATTGCGACGACCGCCCAGCAGACATGGCTGGATCTGAATGTCTATCCCAACAGCCGCAAAGAGATCTTTATCCTGGAAACAATGGGAAGGGATGCCGGCTGGCTTGCGGCTTCTTCCTGTCTTTCCGGCATCGTGGATATCCTGATCGTTCCGGAAGTCCCGTTTGACAGGGAAGATTTCCTGAACCGTGTAAAGGTCATTATGGAACAGAAATCCAAATGCTATATCGTCGTATCGGAAGGGGCAAGGTACTCCGACGGCACCTATGTTTCCGCCGGTGAAACACGAATCGATGCATTTGGTACCGTTGTTCTCGGCGGAGCGGCCAATGCATTGCAGCAGATGATCCTGGAGGCAGGCGTATCGCAGCGCTGCCGGGTCATGGACCTGTCCAGTGCACAGCGGTCTGCGGCTTCTGAGCAGTCTTTGTTTGATGTAGAGGCATCCTACAACATCGGTGTTCATGCGCATGAACTCAGCCGTGATCCATCCTTCACCGGCCGCATGATCGCTGTAAAACGCTACGATGATGAAGACAAGCCGATGGAATTCTTCGGCATCGAAGCAGAAAAAGTCTCCAATATCGTCCGCAACTTCCCGCTGGAATGGCTTCGGGAAGATTATGCAGGCGTTACCGGAGAAGCAATTGCCTATATGCGTCCGTTAATACAGGGGACACCGGATATTATTATCATTGACGGTCTTCCCGCCTATGTGCTGCCATATTATGGCGATCCAAAATTGTCCGGGGTGAATAAGTAAATCCCTGCAAAATAACACGGGGTGATATCTACCCCAAATGCGTTTGGAGACGCCTGGAAATTGGGAGGAATATCCCTAAAATGAAAGCAGTTCACGCAATAATCGA
>JAFYHC010000070.1 GCA_017539385.1 Solobacterium sp.
AAAGGATGCTGTTACGGATACCGGTCTGACACTTCGTGTTCCGCAGTTCATTGAACAGGGCGAAACGATCTCGGTCAGCACATCCGACGGAAAGTATGCAGGAAGAGCCTGATTCAGGCTCTTTTTTTCCATGAGCAGAGTCGTACTGGTAACCGGCGGGACCGGCGGGATCGGCAGTGCCATTGCATTGGAAATGGCAAAGAACGGATATGATGTCGTGATCAGCTATGTACAGGCACAAGACAAAGCGAAAGATTTGCAGAAGACCATAGCGGGATATGGTGTCCGGAGCATGTGCATTCAGGCGGATGTATCAAAAGAGGCAGACGTCGACGCAATGGTCACACAGATCGAAAAAGAACTGGGCGGCGTGGATATCCTCATCAACAATGCCGGGATCGATCTGCCGGATCTGTTTTCCAATAAGACAGCAGAACAGTTCCGGCGTGTGCTGGATGTCAATGTGGTCGGTGCCTACAATTGTGCAAAGCGCGTCTACCGGCATATGCTGGCGCAGGAATACGGCCGCATTATCAATATTTCATCGACAAACGGGATGAATACCTACTATCCGATGTGTTTTGACTATGATGCCTCCAAAGCAGCGCTGAATGCACTGACGCATGATCTGGCGGTGCAGTTTGCGCCATATGTGCATGTGAATGCCATTGCACCGGGATTTATCGGAACAGAAAAAGAACTCGAGGGATATGACCCTGAGTTCCTGAAAGAAGAAACAGATAAGATTCTTGTGAAGCGGTACGGAAGACCGGAAGAAGTCGCATCACTGGTGCGTTTCCTCGTATCAGAGGAAGCAGACTTTATCAATAATACGATCATCCGGATCGACGGAGGACAGATGGGAAGCTGTTAAAGGCTTCCTTTTACTTTGGATAAGGCAAGCAATACGCTGAGCTTTCCGTATTCCGGTGTCATGCCGCCCTGCATATAGAGCGTGTAGGGAGGAATGACCGGGGCATCGGCACTGAGTTCGATCGTGCTGCCCTGGGTGAAAGCACCGCATGCCATAACTTCGTCGAACGGATAGCCGGGCATCGGAGCAGGTAGTACTTTGACAAAGGAATCGATCGGAGAGGATTCCTGCAGTCCCTGCGTAAAGCGCACCAGATTCTCTTTCGTACCCAGTTCCACGGTCTGGATGATGTCAGTGCGGAATGCATCATAGCGGGGCGATACACCCTGATAGCCGAGCTTTTCCAGCATCCATGCGGAGAAGACAGCTGTCTTCATCGCACTGCGCACAGCACCCGGTGCCAGGAAGAGTCCCTTGAAGAATGAATTGTTCAGATTGAAGTTGGCACCCTGTTCCTTGCCAAGACCCGGGGCAGAGAAGCGCTCTGCGATCTCATTGACAAGATCTTTGCGTCCGGCAATGTAGCCGCCGCTTGGTGCGATGCCGCCGCCGAGATTTTTCATCAGGGAACCGACGATGATATCGGCACCGACATGTCCCGGTTCTTTTTCTTCCACCAGTTCACCATAGCAGTTATCGACCATGATGATGACATCCTTGTTGACTTCCCGGATCTTTGCAATGACTGCACCGATCTGATCCACCGTAAGCGAAAGGCGGGAGGAATAGCCGCGGGACCGCTGGATCTCCACCAGGCGGACATCGTTATGCGCAAGTCTTGCAGTAATGGCATCGGTATCGAATTCATCGTTCACAAGGTCGATCTGCTCATACCGGACCCCATATGCTTTCAATGACTGCGAGGAATTTCCGCTGATGCCGATCATTTCCTGCAGGGAATCATAGGGCATGCCCGTCAGGGAGATCATGGTATCACCATGCTTGAGAAGGCCTGTAAATGCGATGTAGAGGGCGTTTGTGCCGCTCATGATCTGCGGGCGGACCAGTGCGTCTTCGCAGCCCAGTACGTCCGCAAAGATGCGCTCAAGCTTGTCCCGTCCGGCATCGTAGTTGCCATAGCCATTAATGTCCGCAAAGTCGGTATAGGATACCTGATTGTCAATAAACGCGGACAGGATCCGGTCCGAATTCTTCATGCATATATCATCGATCCGGCGGTATACCGGATCCAGCTCTCTGTCGGCTTCTTCTGCCAGCAGAAGCAGTTCTTTATCGATCTGATCTCTAATCATGGGTTCGCTCCTTTTTATGCGCAGACTCCATTATAGCCTTGTGAGGGCACATCTTCCACCGCTTTCGAAAAGATACAACTTTTGCAAGATTCGCATCTTTTGCAATGTAATGACACACGTTTTGCAATATGAGATCCGCAAATGAACAGTACAATATACATGAAGAGGTTAACTGGAAAAGGAGGTTAAACAATGCCAATGCAAATGGGTTTTCGCTGGTACGGCGAAGGCAATGACAGAATCAAACTGAGTGACATCCGCCAGATCCCGGGTGTCAGCACGATCGTCTGGGCACTGCATGACAAGATGCCGGGTGAAGTCTGGGAACCGGAAGAGATCGCTGAAGTGGAAAAGCAGATCAAGGGTGCCGGCTTCAACATGGATGTTGTTGAAAGCGTCAACGTACATGATGACATCAAGATCGGTCTGCCGACCCGTGATCAGTACATCGCCAATTACATTCAGACGATCAAGAATCTGGCTCCGTTCGGTGTAAAGGTGATCTGTTACAATTTCATGCCGGTATTTGACTGGACAAGATCCAATCTGTTCCATCCGGTCGGAGACGGTTCTACCGCACTGTTCTATGAAAAGGCCATGATCCAGGACGATCCGAAGGAAATGGCAGACTATGTCATGTCCTTTACCGAGAAGTATCATATGACCTTCCCGGGATGGGAACCGGAACGGATGGCCAAGCTGGATGAACTGTTTGAAAAGTACAAGGGAGTCACAAAGGAAAAACTGTGGGAGAACCTGAAGTACTTCCTCGAAGCAATCATGCCGACATGCAAAGAATGCGACATCAAGATGGCAATTCACATGGATGATCCGCCGTGGGATATCTTCGGACTTCCGCGTCTGCTCGTGGACGAGGAAAGCATTGATCATTTCCTGCACATGGTCGATGATCCGTACAACTGCCTGACATTATGCTCCGGCAGTCTGAATGCCAACCCGAACAACAACGTCGCTGCCATCGTACGCAAGCACTGCGACCGTATCGCTTTTGCGCACATCCGCAATATCAAGCACTTTGAAAACGGCGACTTCTCGGAGGCAAGCCACAGAGACTGCGATGGTGAGACAGGAATTCTGGATATCCTGAGAGCATACCATGACTGCGGTTATGAAGGATATATCCGTCCGGACCACGGACGTCATCTCTGGGATGAAAAGCCCGGAACAGTACGTCCCGGATACGGTTTATATGACAGAGCACTCGGCATCATGTACATGCTTGGCGCATGGGACCTGATGGATAAGATGGACGAAGAGAAAAAATTGACGGAGGAATAAGACAATGATGGATTTACCATACAATGTAAGTTTCAAAGATAAGGTCGTTGTTGTAACAGGTGCCGGCGGCGTACTGTGCAGCACAATGGCAAAAGCATTCGCACAGGCAGGCGCTAAGGTCGCTGCTCTGGATCTGAATGAAGAAGCAGTCAAGAAAGTCGAAGCAGACTGCACAGCAGAAGGTCTCGTATTAAAGGGATACAAGGCAAACGTTCTGGAACCGGCTCTTCTGGAAGAAGTACACCAGCAGATCCTGGCAGATTTTGGACCGTGTGACATTCTCGTCAACGGTGCCGGCGGAAACAATCCGCGTGCTACAACGGACAACGAATACCAGCATGAGGCAAAAGAAGGCCAGAAGACCTTCTTCGATCTGGACGCTTCCGGTGTTGACTTTGTCTTCAAACTCAACTTCCAGGGAACACTGATCCCGACACAGGTCTTTGCCAAAGACATGGTAGAGCGCAAGAGCGGCTGCATCCTGAATATCTCCTCGATGAATGCTTATACGCCTCTGACAAAGATTCCGGCATATTCCGGTGCAAAGGCTGCCATCTCCAACTTCACACAGTGGCTGGCAACACACTTTGCCGGCACAGGCATCCGCTGCAATGCGATCGCACCTGGCTTCCTGGTATCCAACCAGAACCGTGCGCTGCTTTTCAATGAAGACGGCACACCGACAGCCCGTTCCCACAAGATCCTGAGCGGCACACCGATGAACCGCTTCGTTGCAAGCGAAGAGCTCCTCGGCGGCGTATTCTTCCTGTGTGATGATAAGGCTGCTTCGGCGATCACAGGCGTTGTTCTGCCGATCGACGGCGGCTTCGCAGCATATTCCGGTGTTTAATCAACATGGCGGATAACAGACCAAATATCATAATCTTCAATCCGGACCAGATGCGTGCAGATTCCCTGGCGCATCTGGGAAATCCGGCATCTGTTACGCCATTCCTGGACAGCTTCGCCAACCGCGAAGCTGTTTCTTTTCGGAATGCTTTCTGCCAGAATCCGGTCTGCGTACCGAGCCGGTGCAGTTTCACGACCGGACTGTATCCCCATGTCAACGGTCACCGCACCATGGCACACCTGCTGCAGCCGCATGAAACAAGCCTGTTCGAAGAACTGAAGAATGCCGGCTATTACGTCTGGATGAATGCTCGCAATGACCTTGTGGCAGGAGAAT
>JAFYHC010000071.1 GCA_017539385.1 Solobacterium sp.
GCTTCTTTTGCCATGTCGATAGCGTCGAGTGTTTCTGTCAGTGTACCGATCTGGTTGACCTTGATCAGAACAGCGTTAGCTGCACCGAGTTCGATACCCTTCTTGATGAATGTTGTGTTTGTAACGAACAGGTCGTCACCAACGAGCTGAATCTTGTTGCCGAGACGCTTTGTGAGCTCTACCCAGCCATCCCAGTCGTTTTCTGCAAGACCGTCTTCGAGGGAGATCAGCGGATACTTTTCAACCCACTTCTCATAGAGTTCGATCATTTCTTCGGAAGACTTTTCGCCTTCACCGGAACGAGCCAGTACATAGCATCCCTTTTCTTCATCATAGAATTCAGAGGAAGCTGCGTCCATAGCGAAGCATACATCTTCACCCGGCTTGTATCCTGCTTTTTCTACTGCTTCGAGCATGAGAGCCAGCGGGCCTTCATTACCTAATGTCTCTAACGGTCCTGTTCCGCCCGGCAGAGAACTCGGAGCATATCCGCCTTCGTCGCCTACTGCTGTGTTGTAGCCATAACCCTTCAGGACTTTCTTCAGAGTGTGGAAGATTTCAGCGCCCATACGAATTGCTTCGTGGAAGTTCTTTGCGCCAACCGGCATGATCATGTACTCCTGTACGTCGGAAGCGGAATCAGCGTGCTTACCACCGTTCAGAACGTTCATCATCGGAACCGGCAGAACCTTTCCGTTTGCACCGCCGATGTACTTGTACAGCGGCAGACCGCAGGAATCAGCAGCTGCACGTGCAGCAGCCAGGGAAACAGCCAGAGTAGCGTTTGCACCCAGGTTGGACTTGAATTCTGTGCCATCGAGGTCGAGCATTGTCTTGTCGATCTTCGGCTGGTCGAATACGTTCAGGCCGATAACCTTCGGAGCGATCTTTTCATTAACATTAGCAACAGCTGTTAATGTACCCTGTCCGTTGAAACGGTTCGGATCTTTGTCACGAAGCTCGAGAGCTTCTCTTTCACCAGTGGATGCACCGGACGGAACGATTGCACGTCCCCATGCACCGGACTCTGTTGTTACTTCTGCTTCTACTGTCGGGTTGCCGCGGGAGTCGATTACTTCGCGAGCGATTACTTCAGCAATAGGATCTACAAAATTAGGCATATCAATTATTCCTCCTGTTAATAATACCTAGTATTTTATTCCGCAGTTATAGACTGTTGGAACCTTACTTTGTTGCGTCGATGATTTCCTTGAAGGAGTCAACCTTCAGGGAAGCACCGCCGATCAGAGCGCCGTCGATATCCGGGCAAGCCATGTATTCAGCGATATTTGTCGGCTTGACGGATCCGCCGTACTGGATGCGGACTGCTTCAGCTGTTGCTTCATCATACAGTGCCTTGACATTTTCACGTACGCACTTGCAGCAGTCTTCAGCGATTTCCTTTGTTGCGCTCTTGCCTGTGCCGATTGCCCAGATCGGTTCATAAGCGATAACGATCTTAGCAACTTCGTCTGCTGTTAATCCTGCCAGAGATCCTGTCAGCTGGTTCTTGATGACATCAGCTGTTTCACCGGCATCATACTGTGCTTCTGTTTCACCGATGCAGAGGATCGGGATAATGTTGTCAGCCAGCAGTCTCTTTGCTTTTGCTGCACAAGCTGCGTCTGTTTCAGCATAGTATGTACGTCTTTCAGAGTGGCCGATAATGCAGTATGTGATACCGACTTCCTTGAGCATCGGTACACTGACTTCACCGGTGTATGCACCAGAGTCTTTTTCATTGCAGTTTTCAGCAGCGATCAGGAGGTTCTTTGCATTCTTGACACAGACATCCAGATCTACATACGGAGCGCCGATACCATAATCAGCTGCTTCGTTACCTGTCAGAACTTCTTCGATTCCCTTCATGAATTCGAGAGCTTCCGACGGTGTTTTATTCATTTTCCAGTTTCCGAAAATAACAGGTTTTCTTGCCATTTTAATTACTTCTCAGGAATGATAGCGATTCCCGGGAGCTCCTTTCCTTCCATGTATTCCAGTGATGCGCCGCCGCCTGTGGAGATGTGGCTGAACTTCTCTGCGAAGCCGAGGTTCTTAGCTGCAGATGCGCTGTCGCCGCCGCCGATAATAGTGGTGGCGCCGTCCAGGTTAGCCAGTGTTTCACAGACTTCAATTGTTCCCTTTGCAAATCTCGGATCTTCGAAGACACCCATCGGTCCGTTCCAGAAGACTGTCTTTGCGCCAGCGAGTTCTTTCTTGAAGAGTTCAACTGTCTTCGGTCCAATATCCAGACCCATGAATCCATCCGGAATTTCACCTGCATCTACGCATGTGATCTCTGTCGGATTCGAGAAGTCGTTCGCAACAACTGTATCGATCGGAAGAATGAGCTTGTCGCCGCCGTCTTCCATGAACTTGAGTGCAAGACCCTTCTTGTCTTCTTCGAGAAGAGATGTTCCGATCTTGCCGCCCTTTGCTGCAGAGAATGTATAAGCCATACCGCCGCCGATCAGGACCTTATCTGCAATTTTCAGAAGATTCTCAATGACTGCGATCTTGTCGGATACCTTAGCACCGCCCAGAATTGCTACTAACGGACGTTCCGGTTCGTTCAGTGCCTTGCCCAGAACATTGACTTCTTTTTCTACCAGGAAGCCTAATGCGGACGGAATGTTGGACGGAATACCGACTGTGGAAGCGTGAGCTCTGTGAACGGATCCGAATGCATCTTCTACAAACAGATCGCCGAGGCTTGCCCAGTATTTGCCAAGCTCAGGATCGTTCTTGGATTCACCCTTTTCATAACGGGTGTTCTGCATCAGGACGATGGAGCCGTCTTCCTGTGCTGCAACAGCTGCTTCCAGCTCAGCACCGCGGGTCGCATTTACGAATGTAACCGGAGCGGACTGTACTTCTGCCAGACGCTTTGCAACGATCGACATATCGTTCTTTGCTTTATCTTCTTCGGTCTTGACCTTGCCTAAGTGGCTCAAGAGCAGTACTTTTGCACCGTTCTCTGTCAGGTAATTGATGGTCGGAAGAGCAGCACGGATACGATTATCGTCTGTGATGACTTCTCCCTTGTGCGGAACGTTGAAGTCAACGCGAACGATCACGTGCTTGCCCTTAACGTCCAGATCCTTAACAGTTACTTTTGACATTTGTGGTTTCTCCTCCTATTGTCTTTCCATTATATCATTCTGCCTGTTTACGGGTAAACGAAGCAGAATACAATTTCACGTATTATTCAGTTTCGAGAAAAGAGGGACCGGTACCCGGTCCCCACTTCTTCTTAGTTATCCGGCCAGTTGCAGATCGTATAGTAGAGTTCTTCGTATACGTCTGTGCTCTTTTCCCAGCTGACGTCTGTGGTCATGGCACTCTTGACAAGACCCTTCCAGCCCGGTCTGTTGTTGTAGTACTGATCGGTTGCCCAGCGGATCGTGTAGACCATATCGTCCGCATTTGCAGCCCAGAAGCTGAAGCCGTTGCCTTCACCAGTGTACTGGTTGAACGGCTGTACAGTATCTTTCAGACCGCCTGTTTCACGAACTAACGGCAGTGCTCCATAGCGCATGGCATTCAGCTGACCGATTCCGCACGGTTCAAACAGAGACGGCATGAGGAACAGGTCGCATCCGGCATAGATCCGGTGTGCCAGTTCTTCGTTGTATCCCTTGTAGTAGACTGCCTTGCCCTTGTATTCGTTTTCCATCCAGGCAAATGCATTCTCTGCATTTGTTTCACCGGTACCGAGGATCGCAAACTGGATATCCAGACCCATGATTTCCTGGATCCGGTCAGTGATCAGATAGACACCCTTCTGGTTGGTCAGTCTGGATACCAGACCGATCAGCATGACGTCTTCACGTACTTCCAGACCGAGTTCTTCCTGCAGAGCCTTCTTGTTGGCCTTCTTGCCGGTCTGCCAGCTGCGGACATCATAGTTCTTCACCAGCATCTTATCTGTCTTCGGATTCCATTCCGTGGTATCGATACCATTGACGATGCCCCAGAGGTCTTCTCTTCTGTAGCGCAGAACTGCATCCATGCGCTCACCATAGGTCTCTGTCAGGATCTCATTGGAATAGGTCGGCGATACCGTGGTGATCTTGTCCGCATAGACGATACCGGCCTTCATGAAGCTGATGCCGCTGTCGAACTTGATCGAACCATTGTCGAAATAGCTGTAATCCAGGCCCAGGCAGCTCGGCAGCATATCTACGCCGAAGTTGCCCTGGAATGCCAGGTTGTGGATGGTATATACGTGGCGGATCGCCTGATAGCGGTAATCATCCGCATAGATGGCATGGCACATCAGCGGGATCATGCCGGTCTGCCAGTCATTGCTGTGAATGACATTCGGCCACCAGTCAATGAAATAGATCATATCCAGCACTGCTCTCTGGAAGAAGGCAAATCTCTCACCGTCATCCTGATAGCCGTACAGGGATTCTCTTTCAAAGTAATACTGGTGTTCAATGAAGTAATACACAACGCCGTTGCGCTCTGCCTTGTAATATGTAGCCGGCTGATCGATCCATCCGGAATGTACCTGGATCGTACCGATTCTCTCCAGCTCGTCGTAATACTTGTCAATGACTTTCTTATAGAGCGGGATGACGACTCTGACGTCATGTCCGCGCTTTGCCAGAGATTTCGGAAGGCTTCCGATTACGTCTGCCAGACCGCCTGTCTTGATGAAAGGCAGCGCTTCTCCAGCTACAAACAGAATAGATCTACTCATTCTTTTCTCCTGTTCTATCCCTTAAATAAGGTCTCTTCTAGCGACATAGACCGGCTCTTCAGCGGTACCTGTCAGTTCCTTCTTGTGGTTGATGCGTGCATATTTGTCAACGACCACATGATCCAGGTTTGCACCTTTGCCGATGAATGCGCCCGGCAGGATGATACTGTCTTTGACGACTGCGCCTTCCATAACGGTAACGTTGCGTCCCAGAACACAGCCTTCGACCGTTCCCTTGATCTCACATCCGTTGGATACAACAGACTCGACGACCTTTGCGCCTTCCGAATACTTTGTCGGAGCGGAGTCGCTGGTTTCTGTGTATACCGGCCATCCCGGCTTGAACAGTCCGTTTGCGACTGTGTGGTCACGCAGTTCCATGGATACACGGTAGTATTCCTGCAGGGAGTTGATGCATGCGACGAAGCCCTTCATCTGGTAGCCGCGGATATCCAGTTCATCGACATAGTCTTTCAGGACATCCTTGAACCAGTACAGGGAAGAAGTAGCAGCTGCTTTGTTTACGAGATCGATGAATGTCTCTTTTGCCATGACATAGGCTTCCAGAGATACAGATACATTCTTTCTCTTACCGCGGTTCTTATGGAATTCGATTACTCTCTTGCCTTTGTTCAATGTAAGCAGATCGCATCCCAGGAAGCGCTCTTTGCCTTCGGTCGTGTTGTAGTACAGCATCGTGACATCTGCACCGGACTTCTTGTGCTGTTCCAGAACAACACTGTAGTCCAGACTGTACAGGAAGTAACTCGGAGCGACAACAACGTATGGGTTCTTGTCTTCTTCGATATACTGCATGTTCAGGATGTAGTTGGCGATATCGTGGTTGTATACCTTGGACGAGAATGTCTTCTCACCATACAGGATACGCAGATTGCCGCGCTTCGTATTGATGTTGTAGCCTTTGCCGTCACCGAGGTGTGCCATCAGGTTGCGCGGTTTTTCCTTGCAGTATACCTGAACGTTGTCGATGCCGGAGTTTGTCATATTACTGAGGACGAAGTCGATAATACGGTAACGTCCCATGAAAGACATCGCCGCTACCGGTCTGTAATCTTCAAGACCTTCAACGTTGGCCGTATTGTCCTCAAAACTAATGATTCCTAATGCGTTCATTATCAGCTTCTCCTCCTGCTTACTCTACATACTTCTTGGCAACCAGTTCGATATTCTCACTGTCTGCCGATCCGAGAATCGCGCCTGGGGCAATTTCCACATCGTCCGCAACGATGCAGCGCGTGATCTTGGCACCGTCGCCGACTTTTACGCCAGGTAAGATGACGGAATCCACGACCTTAGCACCCTTTCCGATCTCGCAGTTCGTACCGAGAACAGAATTCTTGACTTCACCGAGAACAACACATCCCTGTGTGATGTATGCATTCTCTACCTTTGCTTCTTTGCCGATGAACTGCGGCAGTGCGTTTACGTCTTCTGTATAGATCTTCCAGGACGGATCCGACAGGTTCAGTTCATCATCATCTTTCAGCAGGTCCATATTGGATTCCCACAGAGAATCAACAGTTCCTACATCCTTCCAGTATCCCTTGAACCGGTATGCTGTCAGCTTTCTCTTATCATTCAGATATGCCGGAATGATGTCCTTGCCGAAGTCATGGCTGGACTTGTCATTCTTGTCATCTGCCAGCAGATACTTACGCAGTGTCTTGTATGTGAAGATGTAGATACCCATTGAAGCAAGTGTGCTCTTCGGATGAGCCGGCTTTTCTTCGAACTCATAGATCATGTCGTTTTCATCACAGTTCATGATGCCGAAACGGGTAGCTTCTTTCAGTGTGACCTGTAATACAGCGATGGTTGCGTCTGCCTGCTTCTCCTGATGGTAGCGAAGCATCTCAGAGTAGTCCATCTTGTAGATGTGGTCACCGGAAAGAATCAGAACATATTCCGGGTTGATACTGTCAAGGAAGTCGATGTTCTGGGTAATTGCATCCGCTGTGCCGCGGAATACTTCCAGACCCTTCTTGTCCTTTTCACGCGGTGTCAGTACATACACGCCGCCGTCGTTGGTATCCAGTCCCCAGAACTGGTCTTTTGCAACATATGCATTCAGCAGAACAGATTCATACTGCGTTAATACGCCTACTGTAGAAATGCCGGAATTCGCACAGTTGCTCAGTGGAAAGTCGATAATCCTGTATTTTCCGCCGAAGTGGACTGCAGGTTTAGCAACTTTATTGGTCAAGTCCAAAAGACGGGAACCTCTTCCGCCTGCAAGGATCATGGCCGCCATTGTGTTAGCTCTCATTATAATTGCCTCCATAATTCTTTCTTGAATCTGAAATCATTATATTACATATCAATGGTTTACTGAAAGTATTTTTCATGAATTATTGGTAATTCCAGACGCAAAAAAAACTTCCGGCGCTATTTGCCGGAAGAAAGAATGTATTCCCGCACAGCACTGATAAAGTGCAGTGAGCCGGTCACGATCACCGTGCCGTTTTCGGACTGTTTTTCTGCTTCTGCGATCGCTTTTTTATAATCGGGGATATAGCGGTATCCTGCTTTGGCAAGTACGTGCGGATCAGCAGCGCGCTCATCAAGGAATGTTGTCACAAGTACATCTTCGCAATGTGCGGAAACAAGTGCGCACATGCTGAGAAACGGCTTATCGGAAAGCGCGCTGAAGACAACGGTGCGTGGTTTTGGCAGTGCGTGCAGGGAGCGTACCAGTGCCTGTATGCCTTCTTCGTTATGTGCGCCATCCAGGATCAATAGCGGTTTTTCCTGCATCACTTCAAAGCGTCCCGGCCATGTGCTTCTGCTTACCGCTTCATGCACGCATGCGGAATGGATATCCACGCCAAGCATTCGTGCCGCCTCCAGCGCGAGAGATGCATTTTCGCACTGATACGAGGCTTTGTACGAAAGGGTGTAAAGATCATCATCGTACCGGAACATGCCCGCGGAAAGGCTGTAAAACGGCTTTGGACGCACAAATGATGCATGCATGCGCTTTGCCCGTTCACGGATCACGGCAAGGGCATGGGAATTTTGTGTGCCGGCAAGCACGCGTCCGTTTTCCTTGATGATGCCTGCTTTTTCAAATGCGATCTGCTGGATGCGCTCCCCCAGTACGGAGGTATGATCTTTTCCGATCGTTGCAATGATCGATAATTCGCTTCGTTTGATGACATTGGTATTGTCCAGCCGTCCGCCAAGACCTGCTTCTATGATCGCATAGTCGACCTGTTCTTTTGCAAACCAGGAAAAAGCAATGAGGCAGTCGATCTCAAACATGCCGAGATCTTCTCTTTCGATCACATCGAGATACTCTTTGAGATACGCACAGAACACGTCTTGGGGGATCCATGCGCCATTGATGCAGATGCGGTCTCTGTGATGCATCAGATGCGGCGACGTAAATGTACCGACACGGTATCCCTGCGCCTGCAGGATATCACTGAGAAAACGCACCGTGCTTCCCTTGCCGTTGGTGCCGGCAATATGTACGATGCGCAGTGCATCATCCGGATCACCGGCATGATGCAGGGCATTCCTGAGCGGCTGTAATCCATGGTAGCGGTTGCGGCGGGCCATGACCCATTCTTCGTTATACTGCATAGGAGCATTATAACCGAAAAAAGGAGAAGCGAACTTCTCCTTACATCGGAATATTGGGAATCTGCCAGTTGATCGGTGCCTGCCCATTCTGCTGCAGAAATGCATTTGCTTTGGAGAAATGCTGACAGCCGAAGAACCCGTAATGCGCAGATAACGGGGATGGATGCGGTGCTTCCAGCACAAGATGACGGGAAGTATCGATCATTGCGGCTTTATTGCGGGCATTGCGTCCCCACAGCAGAAATACCACCGGTGTATCTTTGGCATTGATGCGTTCGATCGCATGATCGGTGAATGTCTCCCACCCTTTTCCCTTATGGGAATTGGGAGAAGAATCCCGTACCGTCAATACCGTATTCAGTAAGAACACACCCTGTCTGGCCCATGGCATCAGATAGCCGTTATTGGGAATAAAACAGCCAAGATCACTCTGCAGCTCCTTATACATGTTCAATAGACTCGGCGGAATCGCTACACCTGGATTGACCGAAAAACACATGCCATGCGCCTGTCCTTTCTGGTGATAGGGATCCTGTCCCAGGATCACCACCCGGATCGATGCATACGGTGTATTTTCAAAGGCTAGAAGACCTGCACCTTGGGCGGATAAATGGCATGGTGCTCATATTCTTCATGGACAAATTGAGCCAGGGGCTGAAAGTAGGGCTGTGCAAACTCATTCTTCAGCCAGGCTGTCCAGTCATTCTGACGCATGATCAGGCAGATTTCTGATAGCTTCTGCGGGCCAGGAGCACGACCGCTGCAACAAGCACTGCTGCTCCGCCGACAGCGAACCAGAGCGTTGTATCATTGTCTTTCCCGGACGGTGATGGAGCCGGGGATGGGGATGGTGCAGGCGATGTGCCCTGTCCGTCCAGCCATGCATTCACATCACTGCGTACATCCTCAAACGGACGGTCGCCATAGGTCAGAAGCACCCGGTTGAATTCTTTCAGGTCAAAGGATTCACCAAACTTCACCGCACATTCCTGATACATGTTTTCAAACTGCACCAGACCGATGCCATACGGCAAGAGTACACCCGGATCGCTGCATACAAAGTCGATCAGCTGCGGGGCAATGGAAGAATTGAATCCCATATCTTCCAGATATTTGCTGACATCCTCGGATGTCCATCCAAGTCCGTTGACACCCAGATCCACAGCACAGTCCAGCACATAGTTCATCGCTGTATCCAGTGCGCTCATGCGGGCGAACGTGCTGTCCAGACCGGAGAATTCCCAGGCGCGCATCTCGGAGTACATGGCCCAGCCTTCCGTATAGCCGATCAGATTGATGGCAGAACGGACACGGGCCGGATCGGTATTGAGATACCAGGTGACCTGGTACAGATGTCCCGGGAATCCTTCATGGGAAAGCGTTTCATACAGATCATTGATATTTGCAACGCTGTTTCCGTTGATCTTGATCACATTGTCTTTGACGTTATCCAGCGGCGGATTGAGATAGTATGCCGTGATGCCGTCATTGGCAACAGAGGGATCCAGATATTTTGCATCGAAGGTTACTTCCGGTCCTTCCGGATAATCCTGCAGATGGTTCTGCAGATACGTCAGGATCTCTTCCGGTGTTTCCATATCCACTTTTTCATCCAGGGTCATGACCGCAGGATTCTTGCTGTAGATCTCAATATATTCATCCAGGCAGTTATACAGGAAGTCTGTGCACAGATCCAGCAGTTCTTCAACAGATGCGTTGGTGGAAGACTTCATGCGTGCCTTGGCAGCGTAGTATTCTTTGCCGCCTTCCATATTGGCCAGGCCGCCTGCTGTCTTGCGGCTGCCGCGCAGTGTTTCAAGCACTTCACCTGCTCTTGTGTAGCTGGGGATGTACTGGTTCAGCACGATGTCCTTATTGCGCTGCTTGTAGGCAGCACGTTCTTCTTCCGTGATGCCTTCGAACGCATCGATGTTTTCATCAAAGATCACGATCAGCTGGTTGTCATCTTTCTTGGCTGTGAAGCTTTCAATCTGACCCAGCGTATCATCCAGTGCCGCATCGGTCATGAAATAACCCTGTGCTGCCTGTGTCTTTGTCAGTTCAATGCACTCATCGATGAACGTCGGCGTACTGGCAAGCACTGCCAGATAATCGTCGATATCTTCTTTCTCACGGAATACATATTCTGTGAAGTTGGTCAGAAGGTTATTGATGATGCCTTCCGTCGGTGTAAAGGCAAAGTCCAGCATCGGATAAGCGTTCAGGCTGATCTCATTCTCCAGATGGAATTTCAGCGCATTGTAATCGTGCTGCTGCTCAGCAGTAAGCGAAGCATAGTCGAAGGATTCCAGTTTCTTCAGCAGTTCTTCGGCATATGCCTTGTCGTCCGCATAGTCTTCCATCTTGACCGAATCGATGATCGGCTCTGGTTTTGTGATACCTGCAGCCCGGTAGTCTTCGATGGAAAAATGCATGGACATGTAGTCTTCTTCCATCATTTCAACAAACAGTTCGTCCAGGAATTTGTCAAAATCTGCATTGCCTTCTTCTGCCTGCACCGGCATCAGTACGGACGCAAACAGGACCACCGCTGCGGCAAACAGTGCAGCCAGTTTCTGCATATATTTCATAGGTACCTCCGTCACTCTTTTATCTTACCAGTACACTCAGGCTTAATGCACTTACCTGAATGTAGGAATTTGCGGCTCCGATGGAATTTCCGTTCTCATCGAAGACCGTGCGCCACTCTTCGCCAAAGACAAAGCTGCGTGTCTCATTGGTCGGATTGATGATCACACGGATCACATTTGTACCTGTGACAGGATCGGGATAATGAATATCGTAGAAGACGATGCCGTTGTCCTGCACGCTCAGTTTCAGACACTGTTCGATCTCTTCCCTTGTGGACAGGCGGAAGCCGGCATACCGCTTGCGCAATAAGATAGCTTTGCGGGTATATTCCACGATGTGGCGGTTGATCGCTGCCCTGTCCCAGTTCATCGCATTGATATTGTCGCCAGCACGGTAGCTGTTGCCGTTGTCGTTCTTCGTGCCGCAGAATTCCTGACCTGCATGCAGGAACGGGACACCCTGGGCCACCATCGTTGCGGCGATCAGCATCTTCTGCCGGCGCTGTCTGGTTTCCCGGTTCTCATTGCCGCAGCAGTAATGCATCTTATCCCACACGGTGAGATTATCATGGGTCTCCCATGCATTGATGCTTTTGCCCGGATCATCGAAGCGGAATGTATACGGCGCATCCAGCACCGTTGCTGCAAGAGCGCTTAATGCACTGAATGCCTGCCCCGTATCGCCCGTCAGATAACCGCGGTCATAGCGGTCATTGTCACCCGTGCGTCCTTTGAGGACATCGCGTGAGAAATCATTGAAATGACCGATGCCGGGCATCTTTGCCTGGTTGGCAATGCTTGCCTTGCGGCTGGCATCCAGCTCTGTCGGCATATCCCAGCCTTCGCCATAGATCATGACGCCGGGCTTGAGACTTCTTGCCTTTTCCGCCAGTGCGTTCATCGTATCGGTATCCAGAATGCCCATCAAGTCAAACCGGAAGCCGTCCAGACCATACAGTTTGATCCACATTTCCATGACATGAAGCAGATGCCTGCGGGTCATCGGCTGGCAGGAATCCACGTCATTGCCGCAATACGAGCCGTTGGACAAGAAGCCGCTTTTGCTGTAGCGGAAGTAATAATACGGGACCGTCTGATCGTAGGAACACATTTCAATGTTGTACATGTGGTTGAAGACCACATCGACATTCACGCGGATATTGTGGGCGTGGAACGCTGCCACCAGAGTGCGGAATTCTTTCATGCGTGCATACGGATCGTCCGGGTCGCTGGAATAGCTTCCTTCCAGGCACAGATAGTGCAGCGGATCATAGCCCCAGTTATAGGACTGACGGGGACGGAATTCATCTACCGTCGCATAGTCGGACACCGGCTGCAGCTGTACATGCGTCATGCCGAGAGACGCCAGATAGCTCATGCCAGTCGGCAGGGAATGCCATGAGGTATTCTCTTCGCACAGTGCCGCAAATGTACCGACATCATGCGTGCCGGTATGTACATGGCTTGTCATGTCGCGGACATTGCATTCATAGATAATGGCATCGGTGGGACGGCGGAAGGGCGTGGAAGGCATCGGATCACGGATACTCATGACTTCTTCGAGATTGATGACGGCACTCTCTTTGCCATTGCCGGTGCTGGAGAGGGCATAGGGATCCTGGGCAATGACCGTTTCGCCATTGCGCGTCACATAGTACACATACGTCGCATGGCGCAGATCCCCTCTCACCTGAGCACGCCATACGCCCTTTTCTGTGCGCTTCATGACATGGACGGTAATCTTATCACCTACCCGCACACGCACCAGCACACTGACCGCTGTAGGCGCCCACAGGGCAAAATCCGTATACATGCGGTGGTATACCGCGCCCAGATCATCCCCGTCGTAGTAATAATCCTTGTTGAAACGCTCGGTGCGTACGATCAGGCGCACGATCAAAGGAACCGACAGTCCGTGTTCTTCAAACACACGGTAATCCTGTCCGAATTCCATATCTGCCGGTGCGATCAGATTGTAGCGGACATCCCGCTCATGATCTTCCACACCCCGGATCGTCAGTTCCCGGCAATAGTCTTTCCCGGTCGTTATGCAGAACCGCTTCGAGCGTCCGTCATAAAAATTCCTGCTGACCCAGATCGTTATCGTCCCATAATCATCGAGATATGCATACATATCGGCCATAAACCTACCTCACGTTCAAAAAGCACCGTTGCCGGTGCTGAAAAAATTCGTTTTTTTATCGAATGGTCAGAGAATCCACTTTCCAGATCTCTTTTACGTATTCTTCGATCGTACGGTCACTGGAGAAGTAGCCGCTCTTGGCAATGTTGACAAGGCAGCTCTTTGCCCATGCGGAACGGTCCAGATAACGCTGTTCGATCTCATCCTGTGCTTTCACATATGCATCGAAGTCCGCCAGCAGGAAGTATTCATCATTCTTTGTCATGATCTCATCATAGATCAGATGGAAATCACTCGGATCCGAGCTCCATGTCGGTGTGATGAATGTATTCAGTACTTTGCGGATCCGCTCATCACGGTCATAGTACTCACGTGCATTGTAGTGATAACGCAAATCCGCAAGATCTTCTACCGTGTTGCCGAAGATGACATCGTGCTCACGGCCGACCAGTGTATCGATCTCAACGTTGGCGCCATCCAGCGTACCGATCGTGATCGCACCGTTCATCATGAACTTCATGTTTCCGGTACCGGAAGCTTCCTTGCCAGCCGTCGAGATCTGTTCGGATACATCTGTGCCCGGCACGAGGATCTCAGCCATGGAAACGTTATAGTTCGGCAGGAATACGACCTTGATCATATCCTTGACATCCGGATCGTTGTTAATGACATCTGCAACGTTGTTGATGAGCTTGATGACTTTCTTTGCGAATACATAGCTGGAAGCTGCCTTGGCAGCGAACAGATAGGTATGCGGCACCATCCGGTAGTTCGGATCGCTCTTGATCCGCTGGTACCGGTAAATGATGTTCATAACATTCAGAAGCTGTCTCTTATACGCATGCAGACGCTTTGCCTGTGTATCGAAGATGGACTCCGGATTGACTTTGATGCCGGTCTTGTCTTCGATATAGTCCGCCAGCATCCACTTTCTCTGCTGCTTGACCTGTAAGAAGCCTTCCTGCATCTTCGGATCATCGACATACTTCAGCAGTTCTTCGAATGCAAGATAATCTGTGTGGTACTTTGTACCGATATTCTTATCCAGGAAATGCTTGAGTTCCGGGTTTGCATACAGCATCCATCTGCGCGGTGTAATACCGTTTGTCTTGTTGGAGAAGCGCTCCGGGAACAGACGGTAGAAGTCACGGAACAGGTCATCTCTCAGGATCTGGGAGTGAATGCCTGCAACACCGTTGACGGAATGGCTGCAGATAATCGCGAGATTTGCCATATGTACCTGACCGTCGAAGATGACGCGTGCTCTCTCTGCGAGGCCCGGATCATCCGGACAATGCTCATGTGCATAGGAAACAAAGCGGCGGTCGATTTCTTCAATGATCATGGAAATACGCGGCAGAAGCAGCTGGATGTATTCCAGCGGCCACTTTTCCAGTGCTTCGCTCATGACCGTGTGGTTGGTATATGCCATGACCTGTGTCACGATAAATGCAGCATCGTCCCAGGAATATCCATAATCATCCATCAGGACACGCATTAATTCCGGAATTGCAAGTACCGGATGGGTATCGTTCAGCTGGATCGCAACCTTTTCACCAAGGTTGTCCAGTGTGTGATAACGCTTGATATGACTGCGCAGGATGCTGTTGATGCCGGCACAGACGAAGAAATACTGCTGCTTCAGACGCAGGTATTTGCCTTTAACAGTGGAATCATCCGGATAAACGTTCAGACAGATATCATCGACTTCAGACAGATATTTGCGGTATTCCGTTCCTTCCGGTGCCATTTCTGCCGGCTCCGCCGACCACAGACGCAGCGTATTGACTGTATGCGCACGGTCGCCGATCATCGGCATATCATACGGTACAGCTACGATATGCTGTGCATTGACATGCTTGACATGCATATCGCCCTTTTCATCATAGCTGACTTCCAGGTTTCCGTAGAATTTGACATCCACGGAATGTTTCGGCTTGCGGATCTCCCACGGGTTGCCGATCTTCAGCCACATATCCGGAATTTCGACCTGTTCGCCCTTTTCATTGATGACCTGTTTGAACAGACCATAGCGGTAACGGATGCAGTTTCCGTTTACCGGATAGCCCATGGAAGCAGCGGAATCCATGAAGCATGCGGCCAGTCTTCCCAGACCGCCGTTGCCAAGTCCCGGATCTTCTTCCAGCTGTTCCAGTTCCTGCAGATCAATTCCCAGATCTTTCAGGCCTTCTTCGACCATATCATAGATGCCGAGGTTCTTCAGATTTGTCTTCAGCATCCGTCCAAGCAGGAATTCCATTGAGAAATAATATACATGCTTGGCATTTTCACGCTCAGCGGTCATCTTTGCATCTTTCCAGTATACCGATGCATAGTCGCGGACCATTGCGCCAAGCGTCATATACTTCTCGGTCGGGTGAGTCTCGCTGATCTCACATCCGTAAGACTCTACCAGACGCTGCGTATAGTCCCTTTTGAATTCCAGTTTATTTTTGAACATACATTTCTCCGTTTCTTTCCAAGTTACTGTTTCGTCTTCGCTGCCGGTTTCCGCTTCGAACAGCGGAACCAGATCGCCGCAAACGGTGCAATCCGGATCGTAATATACTGGTTGAATCTTGCATCCTTGAGTTCATTCGGTTTGGAACGCACCGGCTCAAAGTTGCACATATTGCATCCATCGTAGATATCTTTCTCCGAATTCAGGATCTCAGTATACTTTCCTGCGTACGGAACACCGATCCCGTAGTTCTCATACGAGGCAGGTGTCATGTTAAATACGCACACGATCACTTCTTTTTCGTCTTCGCGATAGTACGTATAAATCGACTGCTGACTGTTGTCCGCATCGATCCAGCAAAAACCGCGATTGTCATAATCATATTTGTAAAGTGCAGAATGTGCAAGGTAGATTTTATTCAGATCGGTATAATAGCGCAGAAAAGTGTTATGACGGGGATATTGCAGTAGGAACCAGTCCAACTCTTTTTTCTCATCAAATTCACGGAATGAGGCAATTTCATTGCCCATGAAGTTTAATTTTTTGCCCGGATGAGAGAACATGTATGCATACAGATTTCTTGCCTGTGAGAACTTCTGATCATAGTTTCCCCACATGCGGTCAACAACCGTCCGTTTGCCATGCACATTCTCATCGTGGCTGATCGGCAGAAGGAAGCGTTCACTGTAGAAATATGCCATGGAGAACGTCAGCTTGTTATGGTCCCAGATCCGATAGATCGGATCTGTCCCGTAATACTTCAGCGTATCGTTCATCCATCCCAGATCCCACTTATAGTCGAAGCCAAGACCGCCATCCAGCGTGGACCCAGTGACCTTCGGATAATCCGAAGAATCTTCCGCGATCATCATCACACCGGGATATTCCCGTCCGATATAGTAATTCATGCGCTTGACGAAAGAGATGGAGCCTTCGTTTGTGCCGCGGTCACGGTTGCCTCCCCAGTAAATGAGATTGGATACTGCATCGATGCGGATGCCGTCCATGTGGTATACATCGCACCAGAAGGACGCAGCACTCATCAAGAAGGAACGCACTTCCTCATTCCACAGGTCGAAGTTCATCGTTCCCCATTGGGATTCGGCATCGTTGGGGTTCTTATATTCATACAGCGCTTCCCCGTCAAAATACCGCAGTCCAAAGGCATCTTTGACAAAGTGCACCGGCACCATGTCCATGATCACGCCAATGTTTGCCTTGTGGCAGCCATTGACAAACGATGCAAATTCCATCGGATTTCCATACCGGCTTGTCACGGAGAAATAGCCGCTTGCCTGATAGCCCCACGATCCGTCAAAGGGATACTCATTCAGAGGCATCAGTTCAATATGCGTAAATCCATGTTCTTTCACATACGGGATCAGTTCATCTTCCAGCATCTTATAGCTGTAGGTATATTCCCCGTTTCTCTTCCAGCCGCCTGCGTACACTTCATAAATGCTCACCGGACGGTCAAAATTCTTGCTTCTTTTCTTCATCCACGATGCATCTGACCAGTGGATCTTCTCCAGATTTACGATCTTGGATGCCGTTTCCGGCCGTGTCTCACTGTAGAATGCATACGGATCCGCTTTGTACAGCAAATTCCCGCGTGCGTCTTCGATCCGGTATTTATACGATTCCCACTCTTTTAAGCCATGCACAAATACCGACCAGACTCCTTTAAAACCTGTCCGTTCCATATAGACCGGACGTTCATCCCAATTGGTAAAGCCGCCAATGACACTGACACTTCTTGCATGCGGAGCGTAGACCGTAAAACGTACGCCTTCTCCGCCTTCATATACAAAGTGGGCACCGAACATTTCATAGGCATTGATGCAATGCCCCTGATGAAAACTTTCTATGATCTTTTCCTGTTCCATATGTCCTCCCGAATGTAAATAAGATAAAAAATAATATACAAATTTTCCTATCGGTATAATAGCATTTTATGACTTCTCATTTAACTGCTTTGTGGAAAAATTCAGGAAATGTCATCAGGCAGAATTCACTTGGTGTCTGCTATCTTACAAATCATCCTGCTTCTGCCACAGAAAAAGACCGCATCCGGCATGGATGCGGTCAATGATCATGGTATTGATCAGGAGAGGATCGGCTTGATTGCAGCAGCGAGTGCTTCTTTTTCTGCTTCTGCTTCGGCCAGGTCTTTGCCCAGTGTTGTGAAGTATGTCTTGATCTTCGGCTCTGTTCCGGACGGACGTACAACAACGGTAGCACCGTCTTCCAGACCATAGATCAGAACGTTGGACTTCGGCAGTCCCGTCTCTTCCGGCTTTGTGTAGTCGGTTACAGACGTAACAGCCTTGCCTGCGAATTCTTTCGGAGGATTAGCACGCAGACCGCTCATGATGCCGGCCATCTTGTCCATACCGGACAGACCCGGGAATTCATAGCTGTCGACCTTGTTCAGATAACGGCCGTACTGTGCATAGATTTCTTCCAGACGCTGTTTGATGGAAGAACCGATGGAACGGTAGTACGCAGCCATTTCGCAGATCAGCATCGATCCGATGATGGCATCTTTATCACGTACATACGGTCCAGCCAGATAGCCATAGCTCTCTTCGAAGCCGAAGATGAAGCGGTCTACTTCACCATCTGCTTCCAGACGTGCGATCTGGTCACCGATCCACTTGAAGCCGGTCAGTGTATGACGCAGTTCTACGCCATAGTGCTTCGCAACTGCATCAGCCAGCGGTGTGGATACGATCGACTTGACAGCGACCGGACGCTCCGGCATTGTGCCCTTTTCGATCCGTCCTGCGCAGATGTAATCCAGCAGAAGAACACCCATTTCATTACCGGAAACCAGTTCGTAGGAACCATCCGGACACTTCATGGCAATACCGACACGGTCCGCATCCGGGTCTGTCGCAAGCATCAGATCAGCACCGACTTCTTTTGCAAGAGCCAGTCCCTTTTCCAGTGCTTCGAAGATTTCCGGGTTCGGATACGGACATGTAGTGAAGTATCCATTCGGATATTCCTGTTCCGGAACGATCGTGATATCCGTGATGCCCATGTCTTTTAAGACACGTGTAACCGGTACAAGACCCGTACCGTTCAATGGCGAATAAACAAGCTTCAGACCGGCTGTCTTGCAAAGACCCGGACGTACCTGTCTTGCTTCAATTGCTTCATACAGTGCTTCTTTGCAGTCATCGCCGACAAACTGGATCAGTCCCTTTTCCACGCCTTCTGCGAAGGACATGAACTTGGCACCGGTCAGAACGTCTGTCTTCTGGATCGCATCGTAAACGACTGCTGCAGCGTCATCGGTCATCTGGCAGCCATCCGGTCCATATGCCTTGAAGCCGTTGTATTTTGCCGGGTTGTGGGATGCTGTAAGCATGATGCCGGCGTTGCACTTGTAATACCGTGTTGCAAAGCTCAGTGCCGGTACCGGCATGAGTTCGTCATAGATCCGTACTTTGATGCCGTTGGCAGCCAGAACAGAAGCCGCATCACGTGCGAAGTTCCATCCCTTCAGACGGCTGTCATAGCTGATTGCAACAGTCTGTGTACCGCCCTGTGTCAGTACCCATTCTGCCACACCCTGTGTTGCCTGACGGACGACCCAGATATTCATCCGGTTTGTACCGGCACCCAGTGTGCCTCTTAAACCTGCTGTACCAAACTGCAGAGCAACTGCGAAGCGCTCTTTGATTGCATCGTCATCGCCTTCGATCTTTGTCAGTTCTGTATTCAGATCGATATCCAGCAGATCCGTCGCCATCCATCTTTTATATTCATCCAGATACATAATTATTCTTTATCCTTTCTCATTGAAAAAAAGGAGCGATGCAGAACGCATCACACCTCTTTCGATTTCCGTCAATTTACTCAGGCAATAACCTTCTGCTCACGAAGTACTTCTTCAATTGTCTTGATAGCTTCTTCTTCGTCTTCGCCTTCGCAGCTGACTGTGATTTCAGACTGTGTCGGGATACCGAGAGACATAACGCCCATGATGGACTTCATGTTAACGGAACGGCCCTTGTAAGAAACCTTGACTTCACTTTTGAACTTGCTGGCAGCGTTTACTGCAACAGTAGCCGGACGTGCATGTAATCCTACCGGATCAACAACAGTTACAGATACTTCTTTCATTATAAATCCTCCTATTTGGTCTACCGCTATTTTACCCTAAGTGCTTTCATTCTACAAGCGCTTACATTTTTTATTTTTCGATTTCATTCATCCGGTGTATGCATGCATTTTTCAGCCCGGAATCACTCTTCACATACGCAGAAAGGAATAACACAGAAACACTTTTAGAGACTCCGCCTGCATACACAGCGGCATTAACATTATTTCCTCGATTCCCGAAGAGACCCGCTGAACAAATGCAGCACACAATCAAACTGAATGTATCAAAAAAACGCCTTACCCACCACTGAAGTAGTGGGCTTGCGGCGTTAAAAACTTCTGTCATTTCGCTATATTCAGACTTTTGCGTTCCAGTTATTGCGGCAATACAGCAACATCATTTCTCTGAGTTCTTCTGCCAGTTCGTCCGTGAGTGCATCTTTTTTCATGCGCCATGTCCAGTTGGGTGTCTTCCCCGCTGGATCGTTGGTGCGGCATGTATCATCCAGACCAAGAAGATCCTGTGTCTGCACGATGGCCACATCGCTCACACTGGCATACATGGCACGCAGGAGGCCTTTGGCAAGGTCATCCTTTGCACTGAGGCCAAGATATGTGCGGGCACGGTTTGCCCGGGCTTTGTTGTCCTTGTTTTTCAGCCATCCTGTTAATGTGCTGTTGTCGTGGGTGCCGAAGTATACAACGCTGTTCTGGATGTACTGGAACGGCATATACCAGGAACCCGGATCATTGGGATCGAATGCATACTGCAGGATGCGCATGCCGGGATAGCCGCTGTCTTTGACCATCTGCTTGAAGGCATCTGTCAGGATGCCCAGATCTTCCAGGATCATTTCTTTCTTGCCCAGTGCATTTTCCAGCGTACGGAACAGTTCCAGTCCCGGTCCCTTTTCAAAGTGGCCGCCGCGTGCATCCGGTGCATCCGCCGGTACGGCATAGTAGGATTCAAAGCCCTTGAAATGATCGATGCGCAGAACATCGACATAGCGCAGCTGGTATGCGGCACGTGCGATCCACCAGCGGTAGCCTTCATTCCGCATCAGATTCCAGTTGAACAATGGATTGCCCCACTTCTGTCCCTCGGGATTCCCGCCGTCTGCAGGCATGCCGGCTACCCACTGTACCTTGTTGTCATGATCCATGAGGAACTGTTCGGGATTTGCCCATACGTCAATGCTGTCGGCAGCCATGTAGAACGGCAGATCTCCGATCAGCTTGATGCCTTTCGCATTGACATATTCCTTTAACTGCTTCATCTGTCTGAAAAAGAAATACTGGATGCGTTCATAGAACAGGACGTCATCACGCAGTCTTTCTGCTTCTTCGCGTACCTTTGGACTGTTGTGGTCACGCAGTTCCTGCGGCCATTTCTGCCATGCTTCGCCTTTGCGGTCATTCTTGATGGCCATGAAGACCGCATAGTCTTTCAGCCAGTGATGTTCCTGTTCCAGGAAGCGGATATACTCTTCCGGATGCTTTTGCGGAAGGCGGTTGGCCGCAAGACGCAGTATTTTGTACCGGTTGTTATACAATGCCCCATAGTCTACAGCATCTTCTTTCTTGAACCACCTGACGCCATCGCATTCCTCTTTGGTTAATAAGCCGTCTTCGATCAGTTCTTCCAGATCGATCATATATGGATTGCCAGCATACGAGGACAATGGCTGGTAGGGAGAATCCCCGAATCCGGTTGGCCCGGTCGGCAGGATCTGCCACCATGTCTGTCCCGCTGCTGCGAGGAAGTCCGCGAATTTGCGTGCTTCTTTTCCAAGGGTTCCGACGCCGTATTCCGAAGGAAGCGACGTAATCGGCATTAATATACCGGCACTGCGTATCATAAGCGTAATTCTCCTTTATTTATGATAGGGTTCATTCCGCAGAATGCGGAATGCCCGATAGATCTGTTCCAATACAAGGATGCGGCACAATTGGTGCGGAAAGGTATTGAGCGACAGCTGCCATCGCTGATCCGCTCTCTGTATGAGTTCTTTACTGACGCCAAGTGAACCGCCGATCACGAATGTGATCTTGCTGCGGGAGCGATTATAGAGACTCTGGATCGTATCTGCCAGTTGTTCGGAAGACATCTGCTTCCCGGCAAGGTCCAGCAATATGACATATTCATCGTCTTTGATCTGCTTCAGGATGCTGCGTCCTTCTTTCATCTTGACGATCTCATTTTCGGCATCGGAATTTGTTTCCGGTGCTTTTTCATCCGGAACTTCGGTGACAGAGACTTTCTCATACGGGCCAAGGCGCTTGAGATACTCTTCGCAGCCTTCCCGCATCCATTTCTCTTTCACTTTCCCGCAGGCGATGAGGCGGATCATTGCAGCACCGCGGTGACGCTCTGGCTGCTGCCGTCACGGATCATGCCGAAGACAACAGTATCGCCTGCCTTATGTCCATACAGCTTGGTACGCAGATCGAAGGCATCGCGGATCGTTTCGCCGTCCATCGTATCCAGCACATCCCCTTCTTTCAGGATGCCATCTGCGGCAGAACCTGCCAGAACATTGGTGATCAGTACGCCTGTCGTCATATCCAGACGGATATTGCGGGCGCTTTTCTGGTAGGCACGCAGGGTATTGATGCTGCGGACGGTCGTTCCAAGTGCACCGCGCTGTACATCTTTTCCTTCTTTCAGCTGGGCAAAGATCAGACGCAGTTCATTGACGCTGATCGCATAGCCCATGCTGGCAGAGCCGCCCATTGGCGTCGCGACGATCATCCCGAGTAATTCCCCGGAAATATTCAATAACGGTCCGCCGATGTCATTGGATGTCACGATGATATCGCTCTCGATCACATCGCATGTCCAGGTGGACTGGGTGTTGAGCTGACGTTCACCGGGTGTGCCGGCGATGCCGAATGTGACCATGGCGCTTTCGGTATCGGTGCGCCGTCCGCCCATGGCGATGACATATTCACCCTGCGAGATCAGGCCGCTGTCGCCCAGTTTGATCGATAATGTATCAAACGGCGGTTCCAGCCGCAGTAATCCGACTTTTGCAACTTTATCGCGGCCGACTACCTGGGCGGACAGTTCAATGCCGCTGTCAAAACGCACTGCCACGGTATCTGCACCTTCCAGGATATCTGTTCCGGTCAGGATGTAGATTGAATTTTCCTCGTTGCCGTAGATGATGCCGGAAGAGCGCCGCTCGCTTTCTTCATTGCGCACCACGATCGTTACAACGCTGCCCTGGGTGCTGCTGACAACTTCGGTGACGTCGGTCGTATAGCCGTTGACCGTATTTTCATTGATAGCCGGTCCGCTCCCGCCGCCGTTATTCTGCATGTGGATCAGATTAACGGTTAATATGAGATTCCAGACCAACAGGACGGCAAACAGTGCCGGGATCCATTTCTTCATTTCCAAATCCTCTCTGTATACGTTCAAACTGTCCCGCTGCCGAGAGCATCAGCGATGGATGCAGCGGTAACTTCTCCGCTAACAGGCGCTCGCTGCTTACATACAGTGCCCTCTCACGGGTATTGGCTTCCTGGGAGATATGCGCCAGGATAATATGCCTGGTATTGGGGGATACGATCTTTGTCAGTATCTCGGCACAGTCCTCATTGCACAGATGTCCGTCATCGCCGCAGATGCGTGCTTTGAGATACTGGGGACGGCGTGTCCGCATCAGCATTCCTACATCGTGATTGCTTTCCAGTATGATATAGTCCGCATTCTTCAATAATGGCAGATATCTGCTGTTGACATAGCCGGTATCGGTAATATAGACCAGTTTCTCCTGTCCGTTTTCCAATATATAGCCGGTCGTATTCAGCGCATCGTGGGACAGTGCCAATGGCGTAATGCGCAGAGAACCGATCGTAAACACACGCAATGGCTGTACGAGAAAGATATCCGTATCCGGCAGTTCCACCGGCGACCAGACGGAGCGGTCTTTGAATACGCGCAATTGGGCAATGTGATCGGAATGATCATGGGTAATGAGCAGGGCATCGATCTCTTCTTTCACGATGCCCAGTTCTGCCAACTGCCCCATCAGGTATTTTCTGGTACTGCCGCAGTCGATCATGAGCAGTGTCTGATCATCCCGTATCAGGCAGGCGTTGCCCTTGGATCCGCTGGCTAAGAGTGCATATTCTAACATGGCAAAAACCCCTGACAGGCGTCATGCCGTGTTTCATCGTCTTCCATGATAAAGAAGTGTACATGGGGACCGGTCGCAAGACCTGTCATGCCGATATGGCCGATGATCTGTCCTTTATCCACGACTGTGCCGACGGCCAGCTCACTTGGTTCACGCATATGTCCATAGTAGGTATGGAAGCCGTTGTTGTGATTGATCACCAGGTAGTTGCCGCTGATGTAGTTGTATTCGTTCTTTTCCACGACGCCGCGGTCTGCCGCATAGATATCGCCGTATGGTTCGTACATATTGACGATATCGGTGCCTCTGTGGCCATAGTAGCATCCCCATCCGCACGATACCGATGGATTGTCCACCGGCCAGCGGTAGGTGCCTGTGCCCACATCCGGCAGTTCCATCGTACCGACGGCAACGACTTCGCTCACCGGCTGTCTGACATCCACGCTGGATTCCAGATAACCATTCACCAGTACGCCATTGATCCATTTTTCCGAATACAGGGAATTCCGTGAACCGGCTTCTCCCTGCTGGCGCACCACTGTCTCATTGATCAGCAGTGTGCTGTCTTCGGTATAGATCGTTTCCGGATAGATTGCTTCTTCGCGCAGTGTTTCCTTGTATACCACGATGTTGACGGGAGAGTTGAAGTACGTAACGCACAGTTCTTCCCCTTCTTCCAGTACCTGATCGGTGCTGCTGATCTTATCGCGGTTGATATTCATGACCTGCGTTGCAGAAAGACCATAGTTTTTGGAGCCGACACCGGCAACGGTGTCATATTTCTGCACGGTATAATATTCCTTCTGCGTATTCTCTCCGTATTTGAGATATTCCAGCACTTCCTCTTCGGTGCGCATAATGTCGGAAGGCGCCGCATAGTCGGTATACATGGTAATCGTTTCAGAGATGCTGATGCCGACTTCCCGGGTGCCGTAGGAGCTTAATAACGGCAGGGAATAGCCCTGCTGAATGGATGCCAGCACATCGGGATCAATAAAATACGTAATAAACGTATGCATGGCATTTTCATACAGCGCTTCGTCCAGCACATAGATCCTTGCGAAGATATCCGTGTCGTCCGCGAAGCATACCGCAGTAGCCTTTAAGGCAAACAGTTCATTCTCCGAGAGATAATTCAGGATCTTATCATCGATATCTTCGTATTCCAGAAGACTCTTTTCCTCGATAATGCTGATATCTCTGCCGCAGATGCATGCGGAATTGGGATACTCCTGTTCATAGCGCTCATGGTAGACCGTTTCCAGGAAGCGGTCCAGTTTCTTGCGGGAATGCAGCACACCCACTTCTTTCCCGCCGCTGTACATCCGGTAGACCGTCTGTTCCGTTTCTGCAATACCGGTGACTTTCTGTTCAAACAATCCCCCGGCATTTCCCTCATAGGGAACAGAAGAAGCACGGGACGGCATGAAAAAAACGATCAGGATCGAACACACAAAACATGCGAATACCAGAAACGTTTTTTTCAGCATACCTATTGACTCTCCTATTCTGCAGTCTGAATCGTAAACAGAGCGTTTGTCGCGGCTTCAAAGCCGAGATAGATGCGGCCGATCGCACCGTTTCTCTGTTTTGCAATATTGATCTCGAGACGTTCTGTCCCGGATTCTTTTACGGCTTCTTTCAGTTTATCGTCATAATACGATTCACGATACAGCATCATGACGATATCAGCGTCCTGCTCGATCGAACCGGATTCACGCAGGTCACTCAGGATCGGACGCTTGTTTTCTCTTTGTTCTACGCTTCGTGACAGCTGCGACAATGCAATGACCGGCACTTCCATCTCTCTTGCCAGTCCTTTCAGGGAACGGCTGATCTCGGAGATTTCCTGCTGACGGGAATCGGAATTCCTCTTTCCGCTTCCTTCGATCAATTGCAGGTAGTCGATCATGATCATGCTTAAGCCGACTTCGTTCTTCAGTCTTCTGCACTTGGAGAAGATCTCGGATACCTTCACGCCGGGCTTGTCATCGATGTAGAGCTTTTCCGCTTTCAGGTCGCTGGCAGCTTCGTTGACCTGGTTCCATTCATCCTGGCGCAGTCTGCCGGTGCGCAGCTTGCCGCTTTCCACCTTGCTCTTCATGCTCAAAAGACGCATGGACAACTGCTCTGCTGTCATTTCCAGGGAAAAGATGGCAACTGCACCGCGCGGGTTGGCCGAAGCCACATGTTCCGCAAGATTCAGTGCCACGGCTGTCTTACCCATGGACGGACGGGCTGCCAGAATGATCAGGTCACCATTCTGCAGACCATGTGTGATTCTGTCAAGATCAATAAACCCGGTACGTAAGCCGGTCACATCGGAGTGGTTGGCTTCCATCATGCGGATGTTGGAGACCACTTCGTTCATTAAGTCCGAAGACTTCTTGAATTCACCGGCTTTGCGGTCACGCGATACGGACAGGACAGAGCGTTCGCATTCATCCAGATATTCATCGATATCCGTCTGTCCCTCATAGCCGTCCATGGCGATCTGTTCTGCTGCCTTGATCATGCGGCGCATGATGGCTTTATCATGCACCAGCTTGACGTAGGTGCGCGTCATGGCACTGGTGATGGCTGCTTCGGTCAGGTCGGTCAGATAGACACTGCCGCCGACACTGTCCAGCTGGTTGGTATCTGTCAGCCATGTGGTGACAGTTGTCAGGTCCACATGCTGGCCATGGTCATACAGATCCCGGATTCCCCGGAAGATCTTCTGGTTGACTTCACTGTAGAAGTCTTCTTCCTCCAGTCCTTCTTCGATCGCTGTCTGGGTTGCCCCGTACAGCATCATCGTACCGAGCAGACTGGCTTCCGCTTCCAGAGCGGAAGGCATTTCCCGCTTAATGCTCACGCATCGCTCCCGATGAGCTGGCAGTTGATCGTAGCAATGACATTCTTATACAGTTCCACGCGTACCTTGGTAACACCGAGGGACTGGATCGGATCGGTATCCACGAATTTCTTCTTATCGACCTGAATTCCTTCCGAAGCAAGCTTTTCAACGATCTGCTTGGTTGAAACAGAACCGAATACTTTGCCTTCTTTGCCCGAGCGGACATGGAAGGTAAATGTCATATCTTTCAGCTTCTCTGCCAGTGCTTTTGCATCTGCTTCCTTGATTGCTTCCTGACGTGCTTCTTCTTTCTTCTGTTCGCCTAATACAGCCATGCTTTTATCTGTTGCGGCAACGGCAAGACCGCGTGCGATCAGGAAATTGCGTCCATATCCATCTGATACGTTGACGACTTCACCCTTTTTGCCGACCTTTTTGACATCTTCTTTAAGAATCACTTTCATCCTGTTTCTCCTCCTTGAAATACTGGTCGATCGTCTGCAGGAGTTCCTGCTTCAGATCATCGATACTGCAGCGGCTTCTCTGCATGGCTGCAGCTGTCATATGACCGCCGCCATGCATCCGCTCCATGATCACCTGTACGTTGACAGCACGTGTGGAACGCGCACTGATCGCTGTCTCATTGTCACCGGTATTGGCGATGACGAAGGCTGCCTGCACATCCTGGATGTTCAGCAGGTTATCTGCGACCTGTGACATGAGCGACCGTGTGATCACACGGTCTTTGACCGGTGCAATAACGACACCGTGATCATATTTTTCACTTTGTGCGGTGACTGCGCTCTTGATCTCGAATTCCGTATAACTGTCTTTCAGGAATTCATTTGCCATCTGGATATCCGCACCCATCTTGCGCAGTGCACTTGCGGCATCATAGGTACGTGAACCGGTACGATAGCGCCACCGGTTGGTATCTACGATCATTCCCGTTAACATGATCGTCGCATCCAATTCGCTCAGATCCACGCGTCCGGATACATACGGCAGCATCTCAGCGAGCAGTTCGCAGGTGCTGGATGCACCGGCTTCGATATAGATGAGCACCGGCTTGACGCCCATGTCCGTGGCCCGGCGGTGGTGGTCGATGACAACGATCTTTTTGGCATTTTCCAACACCTTCGCACCGTTGGACTGTTTGATATTGTGGTGGTCGGTCATGATCACCAGTGTATTGCTCTGCAGCTGGTTCAATGCTTCGCTCTCTGTAACAAAGCTGATCTCCTGCCGCAGTTCTTCCGCATGTTCTTCCATGGCAGCTTTCAGTTTCTCTTCAATGCCGCCTGTTTTGGCAATGATCACTGCCTGTTTGTTAAGTGCCTTGCACATCTGGGCCAGACAGATCGCTGATCCCATGCAGTCGAAGTCTGCGTTCTTGTGGCCGCAGATGATCACGTTGGATGACTTCTGCACCAGATCACGCAATGTATGCGACATGACGCGCACACGTACACGGCTGCGCTTCTCTGCTGCTTCACTGGAGCCGCCGAAGTATTTGACTTCTTCACCGGCTGTCTGCACCGCTACCTGGTCGCCGCCGCGCGTCTGTGCCAGATCCATCAGATTGGCAACCATCTCATCCAGTTCTTCATAATGTCCCGTACCCCGTGCAAATGCCATCGACAGGGTAATGGATACATCCATCTTCTGTGCTGCCTTGCGCACCCGGTTCAATACCGAGAAGTGATCTGCGTTCAATTGTGCAAAGACCTTCTCATTCAATACCAACAGATACCGTGCATTGCTTAGCCGCTTTAGCAGGATCCCGTATGAGCGGCAGTATTCCGTTAACGGAGCCTTGACCGCATTGTTGATATTTGCGACATCGGCTTCGTCTTCAAACTGCGTGCTTTCCTCATAGTTGTCAAAGCATGCCATACCGATGACGATGCGCTCTTCGCTGTAATGCTGTTCTGCCTGTGCCTGCCGGGTGATATCCCGGAAATACAATAACGGCAGGTTGTCTTTCCTTCGCAGTTCAAAGACATAGTCGTCGATCTGCACCGTTACCATGTCCGAGCGTCCGGAGATCAGATCGTCCGCTTCCGGGATCCATGTCAGGATCTTGCGACCGATCTTATTGATATCACGCTTGCCGAACAGTTCGCTCATCCATGTGATGACATAGGAATCATCATAGATGACCATGCCCAGTTCACCTGCAAGCAATGCTTCTTCAGCAGAATCACCCAGGATATTGCGCACACCCCGTGACTGTTCTTCCGCCTGTTTTTCAAATTCCGAGAAACTATAGAAGAACAGCAGTGCCTGCACGGCAAGCACCAGAAGGCCGGACACGATCTGGCCTTTCAGAAAGACCAGTACACCGATCAGTACGGCAGCTTCAATCAGCATCACGGCGATCATCCGCCGTTTTATCGTCTGTATCTTCGGATTCATCCGTTTCCTCCTCACTGCTGTCCGAATTGGTTCCGACAGCTCTTGCCATCATGCGCTCATGCATATCCGTTGTGATATACAGAAAGCCAAACAGTGCCATGAAGGACATGGCTATAAATAACATGAATAATACTGCGATCACCGGAGCAAGCCTGCTTCTGGGGAAGCGCAGGCGCATCCCCAATAACATGCCGAACATTCCGAAAAATGCCAGATACAGGATCAATCCCATACCGATGCCCTGCATCGCACTCTGCAGCACCTGGTTGTCCGGTGCAATGCGCGCTGCAGAATAATAACAGATAAAGCCCAGTATTCCCACATAACCCGTCCATTTGGGCGGATAATAATCATACAGCGGGACCGCCGGCGGCACCGGTATGCGCAGCCGTCTCAGCATCATCCGGCCAAGCACATGGACCACATACGCTTCCAGAATACCGGTCACGATCGCTGCGACGATAAAGATCGTCATCAGATAGCTTTCCACATTGATATTGGCAAAGACATCCACACCGGTCTGTGTAAACACCGTATTCATGATCGACCGGTACGCTTCCATCTCCGCCTTGATATCATAGCCGAAGAAATCCGCGAAAATGACCATCGTGCAGAGATCATAGATCACTGCCGCAAACATCGTCTGTATGAGTGTTCTGCGGCTGTCCTGTTTTGCATGGATCCCCGATCCATAGATCAGACCGATCAGACACTCCCCGCCGATCAGAAACATCCCCGGCAGTGATTCCAGCATGAACGCCAGCAGCACCATTGCCGCAAACACCGGCCAGCTGCTCCTAGCGCCATATTTCACGCTGTAGAAGATCATCGGCAGCGGCATCAGGAATGACATCAGCCCATAGATCAGACCGGCTGTCTGCCGATCCAGCACAAGCGCCAGGCCGACGATTGCGATCATCATCGCGCCATCTGTTATTTTTCGTACATTTCCATTCATCGTTCCCAGCACTTCTCCATTTCGCCGATATAGTATTATACCATGGTTCCCCTGCACTGTCCCATGCATTCACTTTCCCCTGCAGCACCTTCAGGCAGAAGAAGTGAAAAAGATCATATAATTTGTGTAAGATAGATGCTTCTGAAACCGACTAACAGACGAAAGGAACAGAAAATGGAAGAGTTTGAGGAAATATACAGACTGTATTTCACCGATGTATGGCGCTATCTTCTGAAGCTGACGCATGATGAGAGTCTGGCTGAGGAGATTACGGCAGAAACCTTTTTCCGTGCCCTGCATGCCATTGACCGCTTTTCCGGCAAAAGTTCCCTGAAAACCTGGCTGTGCGCGATTGCCCGCAACATCTGGCTGGATACGCTGCGTGAGAAGAAACGGTATGCAGAACTGAGTGATACCGCCATGATGCGGATCCCTGATCCAGCCGATCATGAGCGGGAAAGCAGTATGAAAATGCAGGCGGATGAAATCCTGGAACGTGCCGCAAGGCTGAAGGAACCGTACAGAACCGTGTTCCATCTGCGCTTCATGGATCAGAAAAGCTTCAAAGAAATCGGCGCATATTACGGAAAGAGTGAAAACTGGGCATGCGTCACATGCCACAGAGCCAGGGAAGCACTCAGAAGGGAGATGAATGAAAATGAGTAAGGAATGTGAAATCATCAGAGATCTGCTGCCTCTTTATGCGGAAGGACTGACATCCAAGGCAAGCAATGAATGGATCGAGGAACATCTGAATACCTGTCCTGAATGCACAAAACTGTTAGAACAGATGCGTCAGACACCGCAGATGGAAGAGATCGAAACGGAAAAAGAACTTCCGCTGAAAGCTCTCTCGAAAACCTACCGGCGCAAAAACCGCAGCCTGGCAGTGCTGATCGCAGCGATTGCCGCCTCGGTATTGATTTCCCTTTATGCATGGCTTTCTGCACCGCGCTATCTGACGTATGAGCAGGCCGTTGCAAGGACAGAAGAAACCGCAGATGGTGTGCGGGTATTCTTTACCGATGCAGTCCATCATATTCATACCGATAGTTATACGGAAGCGGAAGACGGAAGCGTGAATACGGATCTGGAATGTTGGACCAGCACGCTGGACAGTCTCTGGCATGCAGAAACACAAAGCGATGTGCAGCTGAAGGGGGATGTGATTTACTATCGTGACAACAAGGCAAAGGCCGATGGAGAGACGGATGTGATTCTTCACGGAAGTCCGGATACACCAGCGTCTTCCCTGCGCAGACTTTCTTTGAATTATTATCTGCTCATGGCGGCTGCACTCACGCTGATTCTGGGTGTCATCCGTGCATTGGTTCATGACCGCAAAGCAGAAGATCTGATCACAGAGATCGCCATGGTGTCTCTTTCCTGGTGCATTGCCACTGTCATCGTGGAAAGAGGACTCGGCGCAGCTACCTGGAGTCTGATCCGCGACTTTTCGCTGATCACTCTGTTATGTGCTTCGCTTTCAACCGTGATGATCTCTCTGTTTCATAGAAGACGGGAAAGAAACAGCATCCCGGTGGTGTCATAAGCACCATGTCACAGCAAAGGCCGGTTTCCTGATACAGGGAACCGGTTTTATATATGCAGAATGAAATGGCTGAAGTGAAAGAGATTCGTAAAGAATTCCGGCTGCTTTTCCCGTATAATGGACGTTATGAAAATGAAAAAGAAACCATGGCTGATTTCCCTTGTGCTGGGAATTCTGCTGTCATTATGCCCGGTGGCTGCCATGACCCCGGAAGAAGCAGCCCAGCAGACAGAAAGCGATCATATCTATGTGATCGATGATGATACCGGACAGGTATTATTTGATAAAAACGGACTGTACAAGATCTATCCGGCATCCATGACCAAACTGATGACTGCCCTTCTGGCAGTGGAAAACCTGGGTGATCTCAACCAGAATGTCACCATTACCGGACAGATGCTGGCAGGACTGTATGAAGCAAATGCATCGGTTGTCGGCTGGAGTGCAGGTACGACCGTATCAGTGCGCTCACTGCTCTATGGAACATTGCTTCCCTCCGGTGCGGATGCCGTCCATGCCATTGCCTATACCATGTGCGGCGGGATCGATGCCTTTGTGGAGAGGATGAATGCCAAAGCAGCAGAGCTTGGCATGAGCAGCACCCACTTCACTAATCCCACCGGCCTGCATGATCCGGACCATTATACGACCTGTGCAGATTTTGCCAGACTGATGAGTGCATGCCACAGAAATCCGGTGCTGCATGATGTCATGACCACACCGGTCTATACCGATGAAGCCGGCTATACGATGCGCAGCACCGCTTATACAGCGATGGATACCTACAGTGTGGAAATACCCGGATACGATGGCGGAAAGACCGGTTATACCAACCCTGCCGGTCATTGCCTGGCTTCGTATCTGACCATCAACGGCATGAACCTGATCGTCATCACTGCCCATGCCATGACCCCGTACACTGACATTGCCCATGTCCGTGACACTGCCTTTGTCGGCACATGGATGAGCGATGAATACAGCCGCAGGCAATTGCTCACGGGCGAACAGTGCGTACAGACGGTCACCCTGAAAGGTATGTTCTCCGAAGATACTGTGGAGGTGCTTGCCAATGCACCGATCTATCTCGATCAGCGCAACGATGCACAAATCACCTGGTCCACCGATATCCCCGATACCCTGCATGTACGTGTCAAAGACCGCACTGTGAACGGAACGATCACGGTATACGCCGACGGCACACCGGTCGCCACCCAGGCAGTACAGATCACCGTTCCCCGTGAACCGAATTTTTTTGTCCGCTTCCTCATGCGGATACGTGGTCTCTTTGTAAAAGAGGAAGACTGAAAGATCCCATCGCGGATCTTTTTTCTATTCATCAAATGCATAGCTTCATATCCAATATAAGCATTTGTATATATCTACATCCGTCATTAGACTATCTGTGTACCGGGGAGGTCATATGGATCAGATCACGGATGCAGCGCTTCGTACACTCCTGCAGGATGCAGGATGCTCAGAAGAAGACATAACTGCCTATCTGAAGACACGCAGGCCCAGGATCCTGGATGACTACCGCAGGACCCTTGTCGAAAACATCCATGTCCTAGAACAGAAGATCCGGTATCTGGATTATCTGGAATACTGCCTGCAGAAAAAAGGCTGAATGAATGGAGGAACTGATGAAAGAATATACAAATTTACAGTTTGATGAAGAACGTGCTCTGTATGGAAGCGACGGCATTGTCGTGGAAAACTGCCGCTTTGACGGTCCGGCGGACGGAGAAAGCGCATTAAAGGAAGGTAAGAATATTACCGTAAAGAACAGTTATTTCAATCTCCGCTACCCATTCTGGCACGATACCAATTTGAAGATCACAAGGTCTGAAATGACACCGTTATGCCGGGCTGCCTTATGGTATTCCGAAGACATCACCATCACCGACAGTCAGCTGCACGGCATCAAGGCATTGCGTGAATGCGCCAATGTCACGATGAAAAACTGCGATGTCGTATCGCAGGAATTCGGCTGGTCCGTCCGCGGCATTACGATGCAGA
This sequence comes from Solobacterium sp., assembly GCA_017539385.1. Lineage (GTDB taxonomy): Bacteria > Bacillota_I > Bacilli_A > Erysipelotrichales > Erysipelotrichaceae > Bulleidia. The sequence goes on from JAFYHC010000071.1 coordinate 33,551, forward strand.
ACTGCACCAATGAGAGCGAATACTTCATGATGCGCTCCGATCATCTGCACTTTGACCATGTCACTCTCAAGGGCAAATATTCCTTCCAGTACATCACGGACTCCGTCTTTACCAATTGCAATTTCGATACCAAGGATGCCTTCTGGCATGCCAGAAACGTCGTTGTAAAAGACAGTGTGATCAAAGGGGAATACCTGGCATGGTATTGCGAGAACGTGACATTTGAAAACTGCACGATCATCGGCACCCAGCCGCTTTGTTACTGCAAGGGTCTCAAACTGATCAACTGCACGATGCTGGATACCGATCTTGCCTTTGAGCGTTCTGAGGTCGAAGCTACTTTGAACGCACCCATTCTCAGCATCAAGAATCCCCGCAAGGGAACGATCACTGTCCCCTCTGTCGGTGAGATCATCATGGATGATCCGGATGCCAGAGGAACAATACATACTGCATGATTTAGACTATCCAAAACTGGTCGGGGTCAGGGGATGGCTTTAAGATAGCTCGGGGTGATAAGTCCAGGAGATGATCAAAAGCTTTAAAGTGATATGGGGCAGGAAACCTGCTCCTTTTCATTTTCATGGGAATTGATATACGGTA
>JAFYHC010000072.1 GCA_017539385.1 Solobacterium sp.
TACCGTATATCAATTCCCATGAAAATGAAAAGGAGCAGGTTTCCTGCCCCATATCACTTTAAAGCTTTTGATCATCTCCTGGACTTATCACCCCGAGCTATCTTAAAGCCATCCCCTGACCCCGACCAGTTTTGGATAGTCCAAAAAAGGAAGTGGCGGGGTCACTTCCTTTTTTCAGGAATGCAGTCAGCGGGAGTGGTTCTGGAAGCTGGCCTTGCATTCTTTGCAATAGTTGGGGATATGGGACCATGTGACATCATAGCGGATCATTTTGCCGCACCGCTTACATGGTTTTTCTGCTTTGGTGGCATTGCGCTGTGCATTCTGTGCTTTCAGTGTTTCCAGCCGTGCATGGAATGCGTCGGATGCTTCCTTTTTACGGGAGCGGGCGTCTTTCAGCTGGTCGATGTAGCGTTTCTTATCGGAGATAATTATGCGGCGCTCTTCGATATATCCGCGGCGGATCTCGATCTGGCGTTGTCTTTCATTCTGGAAGTCCTGGGCACGATAGCGGTGGTTGTCGGCACTGTAGCGGTCTCTGGCGGCTTTGCAGGTTCGTACAGCTTCATATTCCATATCAACGCTGTGTTTCAGATCATCGATGCGGTATGTGCAGCTGTCAATGGTGGAGTTCAGAGCATCGATCGATGACTGAAGGCGGTTCAGTTCATACTGTGCCTGATCGATCGTGCGCTGTGCGTCGTTCATGCGTGCTTTGCAGCTTTCCAGCTGTGGGTCTTTGCCGTTCATACGGTACCTCCTTATGCATTTCAAATGTATCACAGGGAATCGACCGGTACGAAGAGGGGGGATTTTCTGCGGCTGTTTTCTTTTTGACCGGTGCGTGATATAGTTAGTCAGTACTAACAATGGAGGATACTGCAATGAAAAAATATCATATTGCAAAAAATACTGTACAGGAAACACTGGTCATTCCGCTGTATGGAAGGGCAGTGTGTTCCCGTCATTATCCGGATCTGCTCTATGATCCCAAGGCAGAAGAGATCTGTGACAGTCTGGATTTTGACTTTGCTTCAAAGCAGAAATTGATGGAATCGGCACCGGGTCTATTCGGTGCGATGGAAGCGGCACAGCGGCATTATGATCTTGCATGGGAAGTAAAAGACTATTTGTGGAAGTATCCGGAAGCGGCAGTCGTAAATCTTGGCTGCGGCCTGGATACAACATTTACAGAATGCGATAACGGCAGCTGTCATGGCTATAATATCGATTTCCCGGATGTGATCGGGATCCGCGATGAGATACTTCCGCCTGGTGAGCGGGAAACATCCATTGCATGTGATCTGAGAGATCACAGCTGGATGGAGCAGATCGACGGCACAAAGGGCGCGGTCTTCTTCGCTTCCGGCGTTTTCTACTATATGAAAAAAGAAGAGGTGCGGGCACTGCTGGATGCAATCGCAAAACATTTCCCCGGCTGCGTCATTGCTTTTGATGCATGCAATCGGAAAGGGGCAGCGATGATGACGAAGACATGGCTGAAACAGGCAGGCATTACCGATGCCGGGGTATATTTCTCTTTGGAAGACGAAGCGGAATTACATGCATACAGTGATCATTTTGCCTCAGTAACATCCCGCAGCTATATGCGCGGCTACCGTGACATCTATCCGAAGATGAATCTATTGCATAAGCTGTTAACACGCATGTGCGACAGCGTGGTGCGGATGAAGATCATTAAGATCACAGCCTGCTGAAAGGAGAACGGCTAAGACACGAAACGCATCCCGGTATCAGAAGAAAGTCATGGGTCAAGGATGCGGAGACTGTATTTGTACAGAAAATCAAAAAAAAGATATACCGACGCATGCAGGTTCGCTATAATAGCGATATTGTTTCGGGAGGTATGTATGACAGAAACACTGAAGAAAGCTATCGCCGCCGGTCTTGCCATTACGATCGGTGCAGCCGTCTATACGTCACTGGAAAATAAGATCGCCGGTGCGATCCTGTTCTCATTGGGCCTGTTTCTGATCTGTTCGTTTGGATGGAATCTGTTCACCGGAAAGATCGGCTATGTATTTGCAAATAAAAACCAGCCGAATGTATTTGTCATCTGGCTGGGCAATCTCATTGGTACGGTAGCGGGAAGCGGTGCACTGCGCATTGCACGTCCTGTGCTGCATGATACAGCTGCTGCGATGACGCAGACCAAGCTGTCCATGCCGTATGTATCGGTGTTTCTTGCGGCAGTCTTCTGCGGTATCCTGATGTATGCGGCAGTTGAGAATTTCCGTAAGAATCCCAACAGTGCAAGCGGGATCTTCGGGATCGTCTTCTGTGTATCCGTCTTTATCCTGGCAGGCTTTGAACACAGCATTGCCGATATGTGCTACTTTGTGATCGGCGTGGAAAGTGCCGCTGAAGCATTGAAAGCACTGGTATTCGTACTGGTGGTCAGCTGCGGGAATGCATGCGGATCCTGGCTGATCCGCTGGCTGAGCGGATCACTTGCCTGAGCGGTAGATCCGGATCCGGAATTCAGCAGTTACTGTGAGCGTTTCGAGAGAATCGAGACGCTTTTTGTTTTCCTGGGGTGTATGCCATACATACGGCGTCATGGTAAACAGATCACGCAGCAGGGACTGGTCGGCTGTGAATGTGCTTTTGATCATGCGGTCATCCACCAGACGCAGCGTTGTATCGATGTCCTTCATCGGATTGCGGTATGGCGTATCATAGAGGATCTCTTTGAATTCATACAGATGATCCGGGCCCGGCGTCACCAGTACAAAGATGCCGCCCGGCTGCAGGATGCGCTCGATCTCATCGGAAGCGACCGGTGCAAAGCAGGTGAGCACGCTGTCGGTGCAGGCATCGGGAAGGGGTGTATGAAAGATCGAAGAGACGCAATACAGCGTATCAGGATCGTGCTTCGCTGCATGCATGAGCGCTTTGCGGGCAAGATCAAAGGCCGCCTTGTCGCTTTGCGGCATATAGGAGGTGTAATAGCCTTCTCCGCAGCCAAGATCGACAAGGGATGTACTGCCATACTCTGTAAAGATCTGCTTCAGTTCTTCCCGCAAAAAGGCATAGGCACCGCTGCTCAGGAATGAGGTGCGTGCTTTGACCATGTCAGCGTCATCCCCATGCATGGTCTTATGGGACAGATACAGATTCAGATAGCCGCTTTTTGCATAATCAAACGAATGACCGTGAACACAGCGGGCAGCGCGGCCTTCCCGCTCCAGCGTTTCACGGCATACCGGACATAACAGTTTCATGTCACAAGCATAGCACACATGTATTGACTGACGGTCAGTCAGGATGTAATATACGATCAGGAGGACATATGGCACAGGAAACAAAAGACAGTGAAGAGCGCCGCAATGAGTTTGTCGAAGCGGCAGAGAAACTGTTCCGGGAAAACGGAATCATGGAGACCACGGTCAATTCCATCGTCCGCGAGATGGATGTTGCCAAGGGACTCTTCTACTATTATTTCCGTTCCAAGGATGACGTGATCGAAGCCATCAGCGAGAAATACAGCGAAGTATTCCGCCAGATGATGGAGACATCCATGGATTCCACGCAGGAATATCATGAGCGTCTGGAACAGTTTGTAGAGAATACCGTAACTTCCTACCGCCAATTGATGCAGAAGCTGCAGACAGACGGGGATGTGGACCTGACGCAATTGAGCATACGGTCGCTGGAAGAAGCCAAATACAGCGTCTCCGAAGGACTTCGCATGATCCTGGAGGAAGGCTGTGAAGAGGGTATTCTTACATTACAGAACATTCAGTATTATGCTGATCTTCTGACAGCCGGTATTGAGGAACTCATCCGGAAGAACGAAGCGGCAGACGAAGAAATCAGGGAAATCGTATTGGACCTCATTGAGAGGGCCGGAAAGGATGCATAAAATGACAGATGATCTGACCAAAATGTTTCAGGAATTCATGGAAACAGCAGAACGCACAGTAACAGAAGGAAGTAAAAAAATCGTTGAGAGGATCGATTCGGAAAAACAGAAAGCAGAGATCCGCTCTGAGATCGGACATCTTTCACGGGATCTGTCCAAGGCATATGAACTGCTGGGACGGGAATACTACAGTGCAAAGGTGACCCAGACACCCATGCATGGGGAAGCGGATATCTTTGATAAGATCCGTTCCAAGGAAAAGCTGATCGAACTGTATAACGAGAAGCTGGACCGTCTGGAAGCAGAAAACTGACATAAAAAGCATACAGACCGAAAACAGGGGCTGTTTTTGACCGTACATGTGATGGTAATGTAACTGTCATACCGGATACCGGTATGCTTGGGAAGAGGTTTTTAGGTCATTGTTTTACCTCTTCTCTTTTTTTTATCTATGCAAAAACCCGGAAAGTTTTTATTCTTTCCGGGCATTTCGTGTGCCGGGCATGGCACATGTCTCGGAGGCTGAAATGTACCTCCAGCCAAGGGTGGTAACCCCTAAGGCTTAGCCAAACTCAAGGGTGTCCTGGAATGGGAAACTGTTCCTTAA
>JAFYHC010000073.1 GCA_017539385.1 Solobacterium sp.
ATGCGGCAAGAGAAGCCGGACTGAAGTTCTAAGGAAGGAGAATACTGAAATGCCAAATGAACGTAAAACATTTAGACGGCGCGAACCGAAAGAGTTCGAAGATGTCGTAGTCTCCATCAACCGTGTTAGCAAAACTGTCAAGGGCGGACGCAGAATGCGTTTTGCAGCACTCGTTGTTGTAGGTGATAGAAAAGGCAGAGTTGGCTTCGGATTAGGTAAAGCTGCTGAAGTACCGGATGCAATCAAGAAAGCAACCGATGCTGCAAACAAAGCTGTATTCCGTGTTAAACTCGTTGATGACAACCGTACAGTACCGCATGCTTACACAGGCAAGCACGGTGCAAGCTCTGTATATCTGAGCCCGGCTGCTCCTGGTACTGGTGTTATCGCCGGTGGTGCAGTTCGTTCGATCCTGGAACTTGCAGGTGTCAGCGATGTCTTCTCCAAAATCATCGGAAGCCGTACACCGGTCAACGTTGTATATGCTACGATCGATGCTCTGAGAAACATGCGTACTGTTGAGGAAGTTGCCAAGATCCGCGAAAAGAAGGTCGCTGAAGTTCGATAAGGAGGGTCCGAATGAAACTGAATGAATTAAAAGCTACAGAAGGAGCCCGCTTTAGTTCGAAGAGGCTCGGCAGAGGCCAGGGATCCGGTCAGGGTAAGACTGCCGGTAAAGGTCATAAGGGACAGAATGCAAGAAGCGGCGGTGGTGTCGCAATCGGATTTGAAGGCGGACAGACTCCGTTCTTCAAGAGAATGCCGAAGAGAGGATTTACCAACTTTACACGTAAAGAGTATGCAGTCGTTAACGTTTGCGATCTCAACAAGTTTGAAGAAGGTACAGTAGTAGATTTCACTGCTCTGAAGGCTGCCGGTCTTGTCAAGAAACACCTGGATGGCGTTAAAGTTCTTGGTAACGGCAAACTGGAAAAGAAACTGACTGTAAAGGCTGCGAAGTTCTCGAAGTCTGCACAGGCAGCGATTGAAGAAGCAGGCGGAACAGCAGAGGTACTGTAATATGATGCAGACGTTCGCCAGCATGTTCAGAAACAAAGAGATCCGCAATAAGATCTTCTTCACTCTGGCTATGCTGTTGATCTACCGCATCGGTTCTGCGATACCTGTTCCGGGTGTTGATGCAAGTGCACTTGCTGATCAGATTCGTGATAACTCGATCCTGAGTATCATGAACCTGCTCGGCGGCGGTGCGCTGGAGCGTATGTCTGTATTCGCTATGGGTGTTTCCCCATACATCACATCCAGCATTATCATCCAGCTGTTAAGCATGGACGTCATTCCGTCCCTGACAGAGTGGTCCAAGTCCGGACAGACCGGCAGACAGAAGATCGAGAAAGTAACACGCTATCTCGGTGTTGTCCTCTGCATGGTCCAGGCTTACTCTCTGGTATACGGATTTGATAAACAGTATGGTGTACTGATTGATTCCAAACTCTCCACATATATCTATACGGCAACGATCATGACAGCAGGAACCATGTTCCTGATCTGGATCGGTGACCGCATCAGTATGAAGGGAATCGGCAATGGTCTGTCCATCATCATCTTCTCCGGCATTGTTTCGAATATGCCGGCACAGTTCACTCAGGTTTACAGTATTCTGGCCGGAGGTAATACACAGGGTGAAGTATTCAACGGAGTGCTTCAGTTCTCGCTTTATTGCCTGCTGTATCTTGCAATTGTTGTCTTCGTTGTTATTATGGAGACGGCAGTGCGTAAGATTCCGATTCAGTATACGAACAGTTCCACGATGCGCGGCGGAAAGGATGTAACATTCCTTCCTCTGAAGATAAACAGCGCATCCGTTATCCCGGTCATCTTCGCACAGTCCATCATGACTGCGCCGCAGATCATTATCAGCTTCTTCAATCAGGATCTTTACAACAAACTGAGTAATTTCCTGTCACTGAACAAGCCGCTGGGACTCTGCATTTATGCAGTATTAACGATCCTGTTCACATTCTTCTATACCGATCTCCAGGTTGATCCGGATAAGGTAGCGGAGAATCTGAATAAGTCCGGTGCTTATATCCCAGGCATCCGCCCGGGTACAGAAACCAGGACGTACTTACATAAGGTATTAAATCGCATCACCGTACTCGGTGCTCTGGGATTGACAATGATTGCCGTGATACCGTATCTGCTTCCGATGTTTACATCGCTTCCGACATCCACTGCGATTGGCGGAACCGGTATTATCATCGTAGTCGGCGTAGCTATGGAAACTGTACGGCAGCTGAAAGGGCAGCTGACTCAGAAACAGTATCGCGGATTCCTTAAATAATGTAAGGAGGACGGGAACTATGAATATCCTGATCATGGGTCCTGCAGGAGCCGGAAAGGGCACAATGTCCGACCGTATCCTTCAGGAATACGACATCCCGCATATTTCCACGGGTGATATGCTTCGTGAGAATGTGCGGAACAACACTGAGCTCGGCAAAGAGGCAAAATCCTACATGGAAGCAGGCAAGCTTGTACCGGATGATGTCATCAATGCCATGGTAGAGAAGAGACTTCAGGAGCCTGACTGCCAGAAGGGATACCTGCTGGACGGTTTCCCACGTACACTGGTGCAGGCAGAAGCTTTCTCCGCAATCGCTGAAAAGATCGGGAAACCCATCGAGTCAGTCATTGCTCTGGAAGTTGACTTCGAAGTCCTCAAAGACCGTATTACAGGTAGACGCATCTGCCCGAAGTGCGGTGCGATTTATCACATTCGGAATCATCCGAGCAAGGTCGAAGGAATCTGTGACAACTGCGGCGGCGAACTAAGCCAGCGGAAAGATGACACAGTGGAACAGCTGACTGTGCGTATGGATGAATACGAAAAGAGCACGAAGCCAGTCATCAGCTTCTATGAAGCACGCGGCGTGGTCACGCACGTAGATGCAGCAAAGAAGCCGGATGTTGTGTTCGAAGAAATCAAAGAGGCTTTAGGAAAAATAGCTTAGCAGGAAAACCGGGAAGGAGTTCTTCCTTCCCGGGATTCTTACTGGAAAATGGAGAGTAAATGGGAAAACAGGATGTCATTGAAATTGATGGGATCGTGGAAGAAACACTTCCTAATGCCAATTTCAAGGTGAAACTTCAAAATGGTCACGAGATCCGGGCCCACGTTGCTGGTAAAATCCGCATGAACTACATACGCATTTTACCGGGAGACCGGGTCACCGTAGAAATTTCGCCTTATGACTTAACACGTGGGCGCATTACCTACAGATACAAGTAGGAACAGACAGTATTGTCCAGGAGGCAAAATTAAAATGAAAGTAAGACCATCAGTAAAACCGATTTGTGACAAATGCAGAATCATCAAGCGCAAGGGCGTTGTAATGGTGATCTGCCAGAACCCGAAGCATAAACAGAGACAGGGTTAATCAGGGAGGAAGAATAAGATATGGCACGTATTGCTGGTGTAGATATTCCGCGTAACAAATGTGTAGGAATATCCTTAACCTATATTTATGGAATTGGCCGCACTACCGCAAAGAAGATTCTGGATGCTTGCGGAATCGATGAAACTATTCGTGTTAAAGATCTGACAGATGAACAGGAAACCGCTATTCGTCAGCAGGTCGATCAGATCATGACAGAAGGTGATCTGCGCCGTGAAAGAGCGCTGAACATCAAGCGTCTGATGGAAATCGGCAGCTACCGTGGTATCCGTCACAGAAGAAGTCTGCCGGTTCACGGACAGCGTACACGCACAAATGCGCGTACAAGAAAAGGTCCGCGTCGTACGGTCGCGAACAAGAAGAAATAAGTAGGAGGTCAATTACATGGCAAAGAATACGAAGAAAGCTTCTGCTGCTAAGGTACGTAAGAAGAAAGTTCGTCGCAATATTACGAAGGGCGTCGCTCATATTCACGCTACCTTCAACAACACGATCGTAACGATCGCTGACGAAGCAGGCAATGCAATTTCCTGGAGCTCTGCAGGTGCTCTTGGATACAAAGGTTCCCGTAAATCCACTCCGTATGTTGCACAGCTGTGCGCAGAAGCAGCAGCTAAGTCTGCTGTTCAGCAGGGATTAAAGACTGTAGAAGTCAACGTGAAGGGTCCGGGCGCAGGACGTGAAGCAGCAGTCAGAGCACTCCAGACTGCAGGTCTTGACATTACTGCAATCAATGATGTTACTCCGATCCCTCACAACGGATGCCGTCCGCCGAAGAGACCGCGTGGTTAATTAAATAAACAGGAGGATAATTATGCAGAAATTTCAACGCGCTGAGTATCGTGTAAAAGAATACGTAGAGTCCGACAATTATGGATCATTCGTCTTCTCTCCGTTAGAGAGAGGATTCGGTACAACAATCGGTAACGCGCTGCGCAGAGTCCTTCTGTCCTCACTGTCGGGCGGTGCTGTATTCTCGATCAAAGTGGATGGCGTATATCACGAATTTACGTCGATCCCGGGCGTCAGAGAAGATGTCTCCATGATCATTCTTCAGCTCAAGAAACTGATCATGACAATCGCAGATGATGAGGTCTACACACTGCAGATCTCCGCAAAAGGACCGTGCACAGTCACAGCCGGCGATATCATCTGTCCTGCACAGGTTGAGATCCTGAACAAGGACCTTGAGATTGCTCACCTGGAAAAAGATGTCACACTGGAAATGGAACTGAAGGCTAAGAACGGCCGCGGTTATGTCAGTGCAGACGTCAACAAGCTGAAGAACCAGGGAAGTTCACAGGGCATCGGTACGGTATATACCGATTCGATCTATACACCGATCGAGCGGGTAGCTTACCATGTTGAACCGACACGTGTACAGAATGATGTCAATTATGACAGTCTGACCATTGAGATCACAACAGACGGCTCCATCAATCCGCAGAAAGCACTTGCGATGGCAGCTAAGATCCTGATCGATCATCTGGATATCGTAGCCGGCATTAATGACGAAGTTCTGTCCATGGATGATATTCTGGAAGAGAACGGTGTCGAAACAGTCAGTAAGGGACAGCAGCTCATGATCGAAGATCTTGATCTGTCCGTACGTTCCTATAACTGTCTGAAGCGTGCCGGTATCCAGACAGTGGATGAACTGACGCAGAAGACTGAGGACGAAATGATGAAAGTTCGTAACCTCGGTAAGAAATCACTGAAAGAAGTCAAAGACAAGCTCACAGAAATGGGTCTGGGCTTCAAGTCCTTTGACTAGTAGGAGGAAAGAATTATGTGGAATCGTAAGTTCGGAAGAAAAGCGGATCATCGTAAAGCTATGCTTCGCAACCTTGCAACATCTGTTATTCTCTATGGCAAAGTAGAGACAACAGAAGCAAAGGCTAAAGATATGCGTTCTGTAGTTGATGAACTGATCACGCTTGGCAAGAAGGGTGACCTGGCTGCCAGACGTCAGGCTGCTGCATACATCCGCAACGTTGTCGCAGATGAAAAGACACAGCAGACTGTTCTGCAGAAGCTCTTCAATGAAGTAGCTCCGAAGTATGCGGACCGCAACGGCGGATACACCCGTGTTGTTAAGACCGGAACACGCCGCGGCGATGCTGCTCCGATGGCATTCATTGAACTGGTATAAGCCAAAAGAGATAAGACCGAAGTACAGCGCTTCGGTCTTTTTCAACGAAGAAAGCAGCAGAAAAGAGGCTGTCTCCGTGATTCAAATGTTCTTTTGTAAAGCAGGCTTTACATGGGGGAAATTTGAAAGTTAAGCGATATATGGTATAGTTGTAGCGTTCATGCACAAGGCAGTAGGGAAGGTGATGAGTCATGAACCTGGCAGAATATGATGTTTTGGATGCGTTGTACAGGCATCCGTTTGTGAACCAGAGAAAACTGGTGAAAGACAGCGGTCATTCTTCCGGTGTGGTGAGTAAGACCTTGAAAGATCTTATGGCAGCCGGGTATGTTACAGAAAATTATACGCTGTCCGAAAAAGCAGAAAATGAATTCCGGACCAGGGCACCGAAGAATGCAGTGATATTGGCTGCAGGATACGGCACACGCATGGTACCGATCAATGTAACGTCTCCCAAGGCGTTTTTTGAGGTTGATGGGGAACCGCTGATCGAGCGTCTCATCCGTCAGCTTCATGACGTGGGAATTTTTGAAATTCATATCGTTGTCGGATTTAAAAAAGAGACGTTTGAATATCTGATCGATAAGTATAACGTGAATCTGATCGTGAACCGGGATTATGCCGCATATAACAATCTGTATTCCCTGAAATGTGCAGAGAAATACCTGTCCAATACGTATATTATTCCGGTCGATATCTGGAGTGAGAAGAATCCGTTCCGCAAGCGGGAATTATACTCCTGGTACATGGTCAGTGATCTGGTGGATGACGACAGTGATGTACGGGTGAACCGGAAAATGGAACTGACGACGGTACCGCGCAATTCCGGCGGAAATGCCATGATCGGCATCTGCTATCTGCTGCAGGAAGACAGTGAAAAGCTGAAGAAGAAGATGAGTACACTGGTGGGGAATCCCCGCTATGACGATGCGTTCTGGGAAAGAGCATTGTACGAAAACGGCAAGATGTTCGTGAATGCCAGAGTCGTACATTCCTCGGATGTTGCAGAGATCAATACGTATGAGGAACTGCGTGATCTGGACAGTACATCGCCGCAGCTGGAATCGGATGCGATGCGTACGATTGCCGGTGTTCTGCACTGTGCGCAGGATGATATCGTTGATATCACAGTACTGAAAAAGGGAATGACAAACCGTTCGTTCCTGTTCAGCGTGCATGGTCAGAAATATATCATGCGTATTCCGGGCGAAGGGACGGACCGTTTGATCGATCGGAAAGAGGAAGCAGAAGTCTACCGTGCGATTTCCGGTAAGGGATTGTGTGATGATCCGGTATACATTGATCCATCCAATGGATACAAGATCACGAAATTCCTGGAAGGGATCCGTGTATGCGACAGTGAATCGGAAGATGATCTGATCCGGTGCATGGAGAAACTGCGGGAATTCCATGGCATGAGGCTGATGGTGGACCATGATTTTGATATGTTCCGGCAGATCGAATTCTACGAGACATTGTGGAACGGTCAGCCGTCTGCGTATCGGGATTATAAAGAGACCAAGCAGAATGTTATGAAGCTGAAGCCGTACATTGAGCAGGCAGTGCAGGAGAAGTATCTTACGCATATTGATGCTGTGCCGGATAATTTCCTGTTCTATACCGATGAAGAAGGAAAAGAGCGTCTGCAGCTGACCGACTGGGAATATGCAGGAATGCAGGATCCCCATGTCGATATTGCAATGTTCTGCATCTACAGTCTGTATTCAAAGAAGCAGACAGACCATCTGATCGATCTGTACTTTGAGGACAATTGTCCGAAAGAGACACGGACGAAGATCTATGCCTATGTAGCGGTATGCGGAATGTTGTGGTCAAACTGGTGTGAGTATAAGCGTCAGCTTGGCGTGGAGTTCGGGGAATATTCCCTGCGGCAGTACCGGTATGCCAAGGAATATTACCGGTATGCGGCGAAAGAATGGGGGCTGTAAGATGCATCGGATCGAAAATGCAATTATTATGGCTGCCGGTATCGGACAGCGCATGCGGCCGGTAACACTGGAAACACCAAAGCCGCTGATCCCGGTAAACGGCGTGCGTATGATCGATACGGTCATACAGGCACTGCATGCCAACGGGATCCAGGATATTACCGTAGTCACGGGATATCTGAAAGAGAAATTTGATGTATTAAAGGAACAGTATCCGGACGTACGTCTGGTGGAGAATCCTTACTACGATACATGCAATAACATTTCCTCACTGTACTGTGCAAGGGAGTATCTGGGCAATACGATGATCCTGGACGGGGATCAGATGATCTATGATCCGAAGATCCTGGCAGCGGAATTTGAGCGCTCCGGATACAATGCCGTATGGACGGACGAAGAGACAGATGAATGGCTGATGACAGTGGAAGACGGTATCGTGACGCATTGTTCACGGACCGGCGGTGACCATGGATGGCAGTTATTCAGCATCAGCCGCTGGACAAAGGAAGACAGTACAAAACTGCGCCGGCATCTGGAGAAAGAATTCGATGAGAAGCAGAACAGGAATATCTACTGGGATGATGTTGCCATGTTCTGTTATCCGGAAGAATACCGGCTTGGTGTATGGCCGATGGAGAAAGAAGCGATGCAGGAAATCGACAGTCTGGATGAACTGATCGAAACAGACGCTTCGTATCGTCGGTATAAGGAGGTCGTACATGGATAAGAAAAAGAAAAACGGACTGTTTGGGATCATTGATCCGGCAACGACGATCTATCCGTTCGCAGCTATTTTTGTATTATGTCTGTATTTTATTCTGGATCCGGCAGGTTCTACGAATATGCTCAGTGTCATCCGCGGATGGCTCGGGGATCAGGCAGGTACATATTATCTGGCGGTAGGTCTTGGCGTATTGATCGTATCCCTGTGGGTGTCATTTTCCCCATTGGGACAGATCACACTGGGAAAGCCGGGTGAAAAGCCGAAGTATTCCTTCTTTACATGGGGATCGATGGTATTTACATGCGGTCTTGCGGCGGATATCCTGTTCTATTCCTTCTGTGAGTGGATCTCGTATGCACAGGAACCACATATTGCTGAAATGGGATCGATCCAGGACTGGGCAAGTACCTATCCATTGTTCCATTGGGGATTTATACCGTGGAGTTTCTATGCAATGCTGGCAGCGTGCTTTGGCTTTATGCTGCATGTGCGCAGCCGCACAAAGCAGAAATACTCCGAGGCATGCCGTCCGCTGCTGGGTGAAAAGACAGACAAGTGGCAGGGAAAACTGATCGATATCATCGCAGTCATTGCACTGATCGCAGGAACGGCAACGACCTTCTCTGTCGCTACACCGTTATTATCGATGGCATTGACCACATTGCTTGGCATACCGGATTCCCGGTTTCTGACCATTGCGATCCTGCTGATCATCTGCCTGACATATACTGTTGCGGTCTTAAAAGGCATCAAGGGCGTATCGTGGCTGGCAAATGCGTGCATGGGATTGTTCGGTGCATTACTGGCGTATGTACTGATCTGCGGCGGTCAGCCGGTGTATATTATCGAGACCGGTTTCTCGGCCATGGGCAATATGATCCAGAATTTCATCGGTCTTGCGACATGGACGGATGCACTCCGCACAACGAATTTCCCGCAGAACTGGACGATGTTCTTCTGGGCATACTGGATGGTATGGGCCGTTGCGTCTCCATTCTTCATGGGAAGCATTTCCCGCGGACGGACAGTAAAGCAGGTCATCCTTGGCACGTATATTTTCGGTGTCATGAGTACATTGATCTCCTTTATCATCCTGGGAAACTATGGACTGGGACTGCAGATGCACGGTACATTTGATGTTCTTGCCTACTTTGCAGAGACAGGCGGAGATCTGTACCGGACCGTCATTGCAATCATTCAGACACTGCCATTATGGCAATTGGTGCTGGTGATCCTGGTCGTATCGATGATTGCATTCTATGCGACATCATTCGACAGCATTACCCTGGTCGCATCCCAGTACAGTTATAAAGAAATGAAGGAAGGGCAGGAAGCCGGAACAAAGATGAAACTGTTCTGGGCGATCCTTCTGATCATGCTGCCGATCGCACTGATATTCAGCGAAGGCTCCATGAATAACCTGCAGACAGTTTCGATCATAGCAGCATTCCCGATTGGAATTGTCATCATACTGATCATTTCCAGTTTTATCAAAGATGCAAAAGATTATCTGGAAATGCTTCAGAATCATGAAACGAAAGGAAAACTATGAATCTGTTAGGAATGCTGTTCGGACCGATCATGCGCTTCTGCTATGGTCTGTCCAGAAACTACGGAATGGCGATTGTATTATTTACCATCATCACGAAGATCCTTCTGATGCCGCTGTCTGTATGGCTGCAGAAGAATTCCATCAAGATGGTAAAGATGCAGCCGGAAGTAAACCGGATCCACATTGAACATTTCGGAGACAGTGATACGATCTCGGATCTGGAACAGAAGCTGTATAAAAAGAATAAATATAACGCATTCGCGTCTTTAATACCGCTGGCCATTCAGATCGTTCTGCTGATGGGTGTCGTGGAAGTCATCTATCACCCGATGAACTATATTCTGGATGTACCGCAGCCGATTATTGAGAAGTTCAACGAAATCACTCTGGATCGTGTAGAGGGAATCGATCCGGAGTCTTCGTCATTGCAGCTGTATTCGATCCAGGAGATCCAAAACGGTGCGGAAGAATACCGTGCTGTGCCGGACTCTGCCGGTGAGATCGAAAAGATCGAAGCAATGTCGATGAAATTCCTCGGCTTTGATCTGAGCTGGACAACGAGTCTGATGTGGGGCAAGACGATCTGGGTACCGTTATTGGCCGGATTGTCGTCACTGCTTCTGTCGGTGTGTCAGAACGCTGCCAATGTCCTGCAGGTCGCACAGACCAAATGGAACCGCTATGGCATGCTGGTGTTGTCTGTCGGTCTGTCGCTGTATCTGGGCATGTTTGTTCCGGCTGGCGTTGCCCTGTACTGGGTCGCTTCCAATCTCATTGCCATTGCGACATTGTATGGTCTCAACTGGGCGATCAATCCAAAGAAATATGTTGACTATGCTGCACTGAATGAAACACGTGCACAGCTGGCTGTCCTGGAAGCGAATGCGAAGAAGAAAAAGAGAAAGCACAACGATCCGCTGTATATCCGGGAGAAAGAGGACTATGAACGCTTCTTCTCCATCGGCAATAAGCATCTTGTGTTCTATTCAGAAAGCAATGGCTTCTACAAATACTATGCCGGTATCATTGAGTATCTGCTGAAGAATACAAATATACCGATCCATTATATTACCAGTGATGCGAATGACCATATCTTTGAAATGGCAAAGGAAACTGACCAGATCCAGGCATATTTCATCGAAGAGAATAAGCTGATCACTCTGATGATGAAGATGGATGCGGACATCGTGGTCATGACGATGCCGGATCTGGAAAACTTCCATATCAAGAGAAGCTATGTCCGCAAAGATATCGAATATATTTACATTTCCCATGGTATGGGTTCCAATACGATGCTGATGCGCAAAGGTTCCATGGACCACTATGATACGGTCATGGTTACCGGTATTATTCAGCGCCTGGAAGTAGAACAGACAGAAGAAGTCTACGGACTGCCGAAGAAGAAAGTCGTGGATGTCGGCTATCCTCTGCTTGATGATATGCTGAAGAATTATGAAGCATACCGCAGCACGCACCAGAAGAGTGCGGATGAGCAGAAGATGGTTTTGATTGCGCCGTCATGGCAGAAGGACAACATCGTAGACAGCTGTCTGGATGATCTGCTGGATTCTCTGAAAGGACATGGCTATAAGGTCGTTGTACGTCCTCATCCCCAGCATGTGCGCCATATGCCGGAGAAGATGGAAGCACTCAAAGAGCGTTTCAAAGATGATCCCAATGTGGTCATTCAGACCGACTTCTCCGATACCAATACAGTATTGGAAGCAGATATGCTGATTACGGACTGGAGTGATATTGCGACAGAGTATGTCTTTACAACACTGCGTCCGGTCCTCTATATCAATACACCGATGAAGATCATGAATCCGGAATATACGAAGATCAAGGCAGAACCGCTGAATCTCATCATGCGCAGAGAGACAGGCAAAGATCTCGATCCGGCCAATATCAAAGAAGCACATTCCGTTGTCCAGTATCTTCTGGATCATTCGGATGAATACCAGCAGAAGAATTATGAACTGCGTGAAGCCAATGTCTATAACATTGGAACAGCAGGAAAGATTGGAGCTGAATACCTCATTCAGGATGTATTCGCACACGTAAAGGAAGCAGAAGAACATGAGAAGAAATAGAAGATTGCATGTATTGGGGTATTTGTATTTCAGCATTGCGTTTCTGCTGTTTCTGACGCGTCCGGTACAGGCGTACATTGACCCGTCGGTCATGACGTATGCCATCCAGGCGATCTCCGGTATTGCGATCGCATTGGGAACGGTATTCTCTCTGGTATACCGCAAGATCCGCAGAAAGATGAATCTGCAGGAAACGGAGAAAACGATCCGGGAGACCAATAACCTGCGCTATACGGACCCGGAAACGGGGGAAGTGCAGTATGCACTGAGCGAGCGCAAAGGTGTCAGCGAGGATCTGTTCGTACATACAGCAAATGAAAAGGCACAGGGGGAATGGCGTCTGAAAGACCGCATCGTGGATGTGATCCTGCCGGCATTCCTGTTTGTCATGACACTGGGAATGTTCTTCCCGTCATCACTTTTCCTGGGGAATATCAATGAATTCCCGATTGAATACAATCTGGTATTCCCGATCCTGCTGGGAATTTCCGCTGTAGCATTCATTGCCATCTGCTTTGTTGTATCGCTGTTTCCGAAGAAAGCATATCTGGTACTGGCAGCGCTGTTATTTGCCGGAGCGATCGGACTGTTTGTACAGAGTGCGTTCCTGAATCCGGTCTTTGATCCGTTCAACGGACAGGAGATCGAATGGGGATTCTACACCAAGGCGACGGTATTGAGCGTTGTTGTATGGCTGGTGCTGATCTGCGGTGCGGTGTGGGCTTCCCTGCAGTATGAAAAGAAGATGGTGACGGTACGCAACATTGTGTGCGTGATCCTGTCGGCGGTAGAGATCGTGAGTCTGTGCGTTATTGCTGCAACGACGACACGTACGATGCACCGCAATGGCGTTGTAACAAAGAAAGATGAATTTGTCGTATCCAAGCATCAGAATACGATCGTATTCGTCGTCGATACGCTGGATGGCCAGTGGGTAGAGGACTATGTGCTGAGTGAGCTGGAAAACCGCGAAGCATTAAAAGACTTCACATTCTTCAGCGATGTGGTCAGTGAAGGTGCTCCGACGATACTGGGCATGCCGAAGATGCTGACGGGGGTATCCTACGATCCGGATAAAGAAACCGTGTATGAGTACTATGCCCGGGCATATGAAGAATCTTCCATGCTGGAAGATATCGCAGATGCCGGATGGCGTCTGAAACTGTATACGGATCTGCAGTATTTCAACGGCAGTGATATTACGAAAGTATACAATGTCGTTTCCGCAGACAACGGTACATTCGTGATCCGGGATAATCTGCGCTTTGCCAAGCAGATCTATAAATTTGCCGGCTTCTATACCATGCCGATGCCATTGAAGCGTTTCTTCTGGACCGGTACAAATGCGATCAATGAGGAAGTAGCCGCATTGACGGAATATGGTGAATATACGACCGAGAATGATCCGTTCTTCTACCAGGATTTTGAACGCAGCGGCGTTCATGCCGAGGATGAAACGAATGACTTTATTCTGTATCATCTGTTTGGTGCACATGGTCCGTATTTCATGGATGAAAATGCACAGGCAATGGATCTGACAAATGAAGAAGAGGGTCTGGTCAAACAGATCCATGGCTGTATGAAGATCCTGCGGGATTATCTGGACCAGCTGAAAGCAAGCGGTGCCTATGATAATACAACGTTTATCATTACGGCGGACCATGGCGGCAGGGAACTGTACCAGAATCCGGCTGTGCTGGTGAAGCGGCCGAATGAAACGCATGACGCAGTGATCACCGACAGCAGACCGCTCACATTTGATCATCTGTATGCGACCTATGCACGCTCGGTATTCCCGGACCGTACGGAATACGGAGAGACGCTGTTCGAAGGCGAAGGCGTTAAGGGACCGCGGTATCATACAGCAGTCAATGTACTGGGCAAAGATTTCTATGATGAAAAACTTCTGCATGAAGGAGGCTATACACGCTACCGGATCGATGGAACGGCACGCGGTATGGACCATGTAAGCATTGCGAAAGATGAATAAGCAGGACCGGAGGAGACTCCGGTCTTGTTCTGTTCAGACAGGTACTTTCCATGTATAATGTATGCGTTTATGAAGAAGATGATGAAAGCATGGACAGCTGTACTGCTGATCGCAGCAGGATGTACGGCAGATCCTTCCGGAGAGAGTTCCGGTAAAACCGATTCCAGTTCACAGGAAGTAAAGCCTGTATATGGAGATTCTGAAAAAGCATACCATGAGGCATGTGACAATATGACCCAGTCTGCGTCCTTTACAGCAGCTGTCAACAGTATGTATAAGATGCACTTCAGCGATGATACATACGATACCTATTCCTTTGACGGTGTGCTGGAAAATGACGGGGAAACGGCACATGTGAAAGAGAATTTCCTGGCGAATGGTCTTGCGTCTGTGATCGAAGGCTACTACTATGGCGGGCGTCTGTACAATGTGTATAACGGTGTCACCTATTACGAAGATATGACGATGAAGGACCTGGAACAGACACTGCTGGTGCCGCTGGGACCGGTGATCCTGGGCGATGGGCAGGTCGATGAGATCACGCTGCTGGAGCGTGAGAATGGTGACAGGATCTTCCACATCACGCTGAAAGATGATTTTGCAGCGTCGCTGTTCCATGACCGCTATGATTTCTATGATCTGAGTCTGTATGACGGGTATACGCTGAAAAGCCACAGTATTACCGAGGAATTTGACAAAGACGGTCATTTCATCCGGGAAGCCGCGGTATTTGATACAGAGATCACGTACAGTACGGAAACGATCGGCGTGACATATACCTCTGAAGTCAACCGTCTGCGCTTTGATGAAACAGCCGTAGAGATCAGTGATGCACTGAAGCAGGAACAGAGCACCTACGTCAATTTCAAGGATATTGATACATCACAGATCGCCGGTGAAGCAGATGACGATGACAAGGAAGAAGCGACAGTCGCAGCGACGTTTGAGAAACGTCTGCAGTCGCGTCTGAACTATGCGAAACAAGACGATGGAACGCTGAAGTCAGAGTTCAATACGAATGAAGCTTATATCGTAGACTTTGCCAACAGCAGCTTCCACTATTCCAACTATTCGATCCAGTATTCCTATAACTGGAGAGGTGATATCGGTGCCATGGGTGCGTGCACGTATGATTACAAGACAGGGCATGCGTCCAGTGAATGTACCGACAGTACGGTTGAAACGATACAGAAGGTCAAAATGTATCTGCAGATGGAACTGTATTACTGCGGATTGTCCCTGGATGAACTGCAGAACGATACCAAGTAGAAAGAGGTCACTATGAGAGCTGTAATTTCCGTTGTTGGCAAAGACCGCCCGGGCATTCTTGCCTATGTGGCGACCCAGTGCGCTGTCCGCAGTATTAACATTGTGGACGTTACCCAGAAGGTCCTGCAGGACCTGTTCACCATGATCATGATCGTAGAAATGCCGGAGGATATGAACAGCTTCCATCAGGTACAGGAAGAGATCGAAGCACTTGGTGAACCGGAACACCTGAAGATCCATGTCATGCATGAAGATATCTTCAATGCAATGCATACCGTGTAGGTGGCCGTCATGCGCAGAAGACGTTCAGAGAATATTCTTGAAACGATCAAGATGATCGAAGAGGAATGTCTGGATATCCGTACAGTCACGATGGGTATATCCCTTCTGGACTGTGCTGATACGGATATCGACCGTTCCTGTGAAAAGATCTACCACAAACTGACAGAGAAGGCGAAAGACCTGGTACAGGTCACATCGGATATTTCCCGGGAATACGGCATTCCGATCATCAATTCCCGGATCTCCGTCACACCCATTGCGCTGCTGCAGAGTGTCAGCGGCGGTGACTGTGTCAAGTATGCAAAGATACTGGACAAAGCAGGCAAAGATCTGGGTGTGAATTTCATCGGCGGCTATTCGGCACTGGTGCAGAAAGGCATGACCGAGGGCGACAGACAGCTGATCGCATCGATCCCGCAGGCATTGGCAGAAACGGATATCGTCTGTTCCAGTGTGAATATTGGTTCGACCAAGGCCGGCATCAACATGGATGCGGTACGGGAAATGGGAAAAGTCGTCCGGGAGTGTGCAGAGCGCACCCAGGAGCGCAATTGCTTCGGAGCAGCCAAGCTGGTCGTTTTCTGCAATGCAGTGGAAGACAATCCATTCATGGCAGGCGCGTTCCATGGTGTATCCGAACCGGACTGCGTGATCAATGTCGGTGTATCGGGACCGGGTGTCGTGCGTCAGGCAGTGCGTGATGCCGGCAAAGAGGCATCGATGGATGAGATCGCCGAAGTGATCAAGCGGACAGCGTTCAAAGTAACGCGCATGGGACAGCTTGTCGGCATGGAAGCCAGCCGCCGTCTCAATGTGCCGTTCGGCATCGTGGACCTGTCGCTTGCGCCGACACCGGCAGTCGGTGACTCCGTAGCACGCATTCTGGAAGAAATCGGACTGGAGTGCTGTGGCGGACCGGGTACGACCGCTTGTCTGGCAATGCTCAATGATGCTGTTAAAAAAGGCGGTGTCATGGCAAGCTCCAGCGTGGGCGGACTGTCCGGTGCGTTCATTCCGGTATCGGAGGATGCCGGTATGATCGAAGCTGCCGAGAAAGGGATCCTGACACTGGAAAAACTGGAAGCGATGACAGCTGTCTGCTCCGTCGGTCTGGATATGATCATCATTCCCGGTGATACCAGCGCAGAAACGATCTCTGCGATCATTGCGGACGAAGCCGCCATTGGAATGATCAACCAGAAGACGACCGCTTGCCGTCTGATCCCTGCGATCGGCAGGGAAGCCGGTGAGATGCTGGAATTCGGCGGATTATTGGGTTATGGGCCGATCATGCCCGTGAAGCAGGATAATGCCGAAGTGCTGATTCACCGCGGAGGCAGAATTCCTTCCCCGATCAACAGTCTGAAGAACTGAAAAAGAGATCCGCTGGTGCGGATCTCAATGGCGTCAACCTAAAAAATAGGTTGGCGCTTTTTGCTATCTTGTCAGGCAATTAGCCATAGAGGTGTTTTCAGAATCCGGAAAAGTATTAAAGTAGTTAAGTTTATATATACATATAGTTTTTATATAAGCCTTATATATTGTATTATGTAGATAAGTATAGGAGGCTTGTTTTATGTATGTACGCGTTATTCCTAACAATAAAGGTAAGAAAAACACTTTTTTCTGCGATCTTGTGGAATCTTACCGTAATGAGAATGGTGATCCAAGACAGC
>JAFYHC010000074.1 GCA_017539385.1 Solobacterium sp.
AACTTCAGAATGAAGTTACGCCGGTCACGATCATGAAGCATGCGATCACGGCAGAAACAGCCACGATAAGCAGAGCACACTTGCCAAGCGACCAGTTCTTTCTTTCCAGCAGATGCAATAACAGCATTGTCATGCCAAGCGGAATGAAAGCCGTCATACCGGAAGCAGCGGAACCATTCCCGACTGCAGAGATCACACTTGGCAAAAGCGACGTCGCATGTGCACCGATCACAGCAATGACTGCACCGATCATGAATGCGCCGGCATAGACGGCAGTATTCTTCAGTGCCTGTGCATCTTTTGCGGTTTTTTCCGCAATGCGTGTTCCCTGGCTGTAGCCGATCCGCAATAATGCAAAGCGCAGGATCACTGACACCAGCACCATGCATGCGGCATAGAGCACGACCGATGCTGTATTGCCGCCGATTGCCTTAGCAGCGATCATCAGGATCCATGGCAGTGCAATGCACATGAGAATGTGCGAAAGACTGCGGCAAAGACCGGCGGCCATCGTTTTCACGCTGCGCAGCGTTTCCAGATCCGGCTTCTGCTGTTCCATTGCAAGCAGGATGCCCATGGCAAACGGCGCCAGCATATACCCGGTATCTACATATTCCAGATGATGTCCAAGTGCCAGTGCATAGTCTTCTTCATCGGTATGGATCTTTTTAAGACCCGGTGCCATTGCCCATGCCCAGCCGACGGATTCACCTGTTTCTCCGTTTTTTCCGGCTTTTACGAGGAAGGAACGCAGTGCGATCGAATTCAGTGTTTTCTTATCCAGCGGATATGCTTCGCTGCGGTCTTTGTAAGACGCAATGCCGACTACCACCATTTGTCGTTTCCTCCCTTCTTCGTTTCTGTTTTTGCCAGTGATTCCTTATGGCTGTTTTCATACATCACAAGCATCATGCCAAGTGCGAAAGCACTGCATCCGGCAAGTGCAAATGACGGCATGTTTGTGGAGAGAATGATCAGTGCAGCCGCAAATCCCGCAAAGATCATTCCCTTCTTCGAACCGGCTCCGATGTTGCGCAGCAGCACGGCCAGTCCAAGACACTGCAGCAGAATGCCTGCCCATGATACAGCCAGCAGAAGCACTGCCGGCATCTTTGTAAAGGCAGCGATCACTGCTGTGCAGTCCTGCGTCATAACAAGTGCACCGACAACGGTGAATACAACCGTCGAAAGCACAAGCGGTACAAGATTCAGAATGCCGAGCGTGGCGTCTTTACGCTGAGAAGCGGCCTTGCGGGCAGAAGGAAGCAGCAGTGCAGAAACTGCCTGGATGACTTTGGAAAGCATACTGCCGACAAACAGTGCCGGTAATGCCGCAATGGCAGCCGACGCCGGCTCCATGCCGCCTTTTACCGCCGCTGCTGTATAAATGCCATACAGCAGTACGCCGCCTGCTTCTGCAGGCACCATCTTCATGACTGCCAGCAATACCAGTTCACATACGATACCAGTGCTGATTCCCTGCGTCAAAGTGAAGGCAGCCGCCCCGATCAGCGTACAGGCGATCAAAGGACGGTGCAGTACATTGGTAAAGCCGCATGTATCTGCGGCAAGCAGTATCAATACTGCAATCAGAATTCCCATATTTTATTCTCCGTTATCCTCATATTCATACAGCATGACCTGTTTTCTGCCCTCATCCACTGCCATGGATGCAAGCGCAGCAAGATCCTGCACATAGCCTCTTGCCATATTGGTCTGCACCAGCATGCCGAGATTACAGCCGGAAATCACTTCCAGTGCATAGCTGTCTTTCATCTTTTCTTTCAGATGCACCGCGGTCAGATACGGTGCCGCATCGACCATGTCGGTAAAGATCAATACGCCGTCACAGTCTTTTAATTCCCGTAAGGCAGTCTTCAGATTATACTCCAGATCGTCTGCCGTATCTTCCTGCGCATAGTCGATACCGATAAAATACTTTGGCTTGCCGGCTATCAGATTAACAGCGGAAACCATTCCGGACGGCAGTCTGCCGTGTCCGGTCACAATAATACCGATCATATATCCCCTCCGGATCTACAGATAGACCATACAAAGATAATCTTAACGGATAATGGCAAAAAGTGCTAGAGTAGTGGCAGAGAACAGGAGGTTTTCCATGCGCATTCGCAGTACACGCATCTTTATCTGCGGCACATTCATTCCTGCCGTCATTGAAACAGAAAACAGTAAAATCACACAGACCCATCCATACGACAGCGCATACGATGCCGATTTCGGCGATCTAAGGATCGTGCCGGGATTCATCGATGTCCATTGTCATGGCGCCTATGGCTTTGATACCAACTATGCCGATCCCGCGGGACTGAGAAAATGGACGGAAGGCATCGTGCATGAAGGCGTTACAGCATTGCTTGCGACAACGCTCACCCAGAGCAAAGACGTGCTTCTGAAAGCCGTACGCAATGTACGGGATGTCATGGATGAAGGATACAGCGGCGCTGAGATCCTCGGCATTCATTTTGAAGGTCCCTATCTCGATCTGAAATACAAAGGCGCACAGCCCCCGGAAGCGATCGTACCGCCTTCCGTGGAAGAATTCCGTGAATACCAGGATGCCTGTGACGGACGCATCCGCATCATCACCCTGGCACCGGAACACGATCCCGACTTTGCCTTGACGCGCTATGCTTCAACACACGGCACCATCGTATCCATGGGACACAGCAACACTACCTTTGAGACAGCCCTTCTGGCCGTCGCCAACGGTGCCTCTTCCATCACCCATACCTATAATGCCATGAGTCCCTTTTCCCATCGTGAACAGGGACTGGCCGGCACTGCCCTGCGTCTTTCGGATCTCTACAGCGAGATCATCTGTGACTGCAATCACTCAACAGCCGAAGCACTGCATATTTTCTTCCAGAGCAAATCCCGCAATAAAGCCGTCATGATCTCTGATGCATTAATGTGCAAGGGCTATGAACCCGGTTCCCGCTTCCTGTTCGGCGGTCATGAGATCGAGATCTACCCAGATGGTTCTGCGCATCTTGTCGAAGAAAAGAACCTTGCCGGCAGCACCCTGCGCATCAATGAAGGACTGCGCAATCTTGTTGAAAAGGCACTGGTGCCCTTCGATATCGCACTAAACAGCTGCACCATCAATCCTGCTGCCATGCTTGGTGTGGATGACCGCAAAGGAAAGATCTGCGCCGGCTATGATGCAGATATCGTTGTACTGGATGATGCATACGAACCGGTATGCGTCCTTGCCCGCGGCATTCGTCAGTTCTGAAAAAAAGCGGATTTACATCCGCTTAATGGAACAGGAGTTTGCTGATATCATTCCAAGTCACAAATACCATCAGACCAATGATCAGTACCCAGCAGACAGCCATAATGGCTGTCTTTACTTTTTCATTGAACTTGCGGCGTGTGATTCCCTCACAGAGTGCAATGACCACCTGTCCGCCATCCAGGATCGGCAGCGGCAGCAGGTTGAATATGCCGACATTCAGACTCAGCTGACCGACTAACAGCATATAGCTTGCAAAGCCCATGGCCGCATACGTTTCCGTAGCCTGATAAATGCCGACAGGACCGGACAATTGATTCAAACCGCGTCCGGCAAAGAGTCCTTTGATCGTCCGCAGCATCGTCTTTGTGATCATGACCATCTCCTGCGCACCGTATTTCCAGCATGACAGTGCATTGACCGGCACCGGTGTTCCAGAAGATCCGGTAATGCCGATGAGATATGTCTCAAGTTCTTTGTCATACTGTGGTGTGACCTTCAGTGTGATCTCTTCCCCATTGCGGTCAACGATATAGGTTTCTTCCTCACTGTTATCCGCATTGAAGATCTGCATATCCAGGAACGTATCGATATCTGCACTGCTTCCGTCAGCCTTGATGATCTTCTTTACGACATCCCCGGGTTCAAATCCGGCTGTTTCTGCCGGAGATCCCGGATTAACGGAAATCACCTCTGCCTTTGCCGGAACCATGAATGTGCCGGAAGAGAGGATGACCATCGAGAAGATGGACCAGGCCAGCAGGAAATTCATCGTCACACCCGCCAGCATGATCACGATCTTCTGCCACGTCTTTTTATTGATCAGACGGCGTTCTTCCGGTACTTCGACATCGGGATACAATGCATCCCCGTCCGGTTCACCGGCCATGGAAACATAGCCGCCCATCGGAATGGCACGGATCGAATACTGTGTTTCCTTCCCCTTCTTTTTCCAGATCAGCGGTCCCATGCCAAAGGAGAATTCATAGCAATAGACGCCCAGCAGTTTTGCTGCAATCAGATGACCTGCCTCATGGATCGTAATGATCACCGACAGCAGCAGTAAAAATAATAGTATTGTCATTGAACTTCCTCAATTTTTGTTAATGCGTATTCCGTTCCCCACGCATCCGCTTCCAGCAGCGCATCAACGCTGTCCATCGGATCCCATGTGCATTCCCGTACCGCGCCGATGACGATATCTTCGATCATCAGGAATGGAATGCGTCCCTGGCGGAAGGCAAGATTTGCGGCTTCGTTTGCGGCATTCATGACTGCACAGAGATTGCCGCCCTTTTTCCCTGCTTCATATGCCAGAGCAAGAAGCGGGAACCGTTCTGTATCCGGACGGGAGAAGTGCAGTGAGCCGATCGCAGCCAGATCCAGTGTTTCTTCCTGCAGTTCACAGCGCTTTGGCGCAGTCAGTGCATACTGGATCGGAAGACGCATATCCGGAACACCCATCTGCGCCATCACGGAATGGTCGCAGTACTCCACCATGGAATGGATCACGGACTCCGGATGCATCAGGACATCGATCTTCTCATACGGCATCCGGAACAGCCAGTGTGCTTCGATCACCTCAAAGCCCTTATTCATCATATCTGCACTGTCGATCGTGATCTTTGCGCCCATGGACCAGTTCGGATGTGCCAGCGCCTGTTCGACGGTTACATCTTTCAGTTCTTCGCGTGTCTTATTGCGGAAAGATCCGCCGCTTGCTGTAATGATCAGACGGCGTACGGACGAAATATCATTGCCCTGCAGTGCCTGAAAGATCGCACTGTGTTCCGAATCGATCGGATACAGTCTGCGTCCATAGCGGTCCAGCGCCTTTTCGATCAGTGCTCCGCCGCATACCAGTGTTTCCTTGTTTGCAAGCGCCACATCATGGCCGCTTTCGATTGCCTTAAGCGTCGGCATGAATCCGGCAAAACCGACCAGTGCATTGACCAGCACATCATAATCCATCGAAGCAGCCAGTGTCAGCAATCCTGCTTCGCCGTGATAGAACCGGATATCCGGATATTTTTCTGCCAGCATTGCGGCATCTTCTTCTTTCTGAACCGAAACGACCGATACATCGATCTTCTTCAGGATCTCTTCCAGACAGGCTATATTTCTGCCTACACCAAGCGCACGGATGCAGAAATCCGCAGGATGCTGCAAAACGACATCGATCGTCTGCATGCCGATGGAGCCGCTGGCTCCCAATATGACAAGACGTTTCATACGATCCCCCACAATGCCATCAGATAGTTAAATACGATCAGACAGAACAACAATGAATCGATCCGGTCCAGCACACCGCCGTGTCCCGGCAGCAGGTTGCCGAAATCCTTAATGCCAAAATGACGCTTTACGCTGGAGAAGGACAGATCACCGATCTGTGCCACTGCCGGCAGGATCAGACTGCCTGCCACGATAAGGTATGCCGGCATTTGTTTTACCACCAGCAATCCATACACCATGGATGCGGCTGCAGCACATACATAGCCGCCAATTGCACCTTCCCATGTCTTATTGGGAGAAATGCGCGGAATCATCTTGTGCTTGCCGAAAAAGACACCGGTGAAATATGCCATCGTATCGCACATGAAGCATGCAATGGCTACATAGAGCAGGATCAGGAATGGATTCTGCTGTGCATAGATGCGTGCCAGACACCGGACCGCCATGGAAAACAACACCGTCAGCGTGAACGTATATGTCACCTGATCAGCCGTCATCTTTTCCATTACCAGTTCCATCGTAAATAGTACGACCATCCAGATCGCCGTTACTCCGGCAAAGACATCCGCACTGACCAATGACATGGCAGCCGAAGCCGCAAAGCAGCATACCGTCAGGAAGTAATGGGGCTGCTGATCGGATACGGATGCGATCTCATAGGAAGCAATTGCCAGCACAGCAGCAATAAACACCCGCAGAAACACACCGCCGGTCATCAGCGGCGGCAGTACAGCCGCAATAATGGCAATGGCGGTCAGGCTTTTAATCAGCATCTTTTTGTTCATATGCAATACCTCCGTACCGGCGGTCTCTTTCGCAGTATTCCTTCAGACAGCGGTCAAGTACTTCCGGTGTAAAATCCGGCCAGGCTTCCGGTACAAATTCCAGTTCTGCATAGGCGATCTGCCACAGCAGATAATTCGAGATCCGGCATTCACCGCTGGTGCGGATCATCAGATCCACCGGCGGCATATCCGCCGTAAACAGATACCGGTCAAATTCCTCTTCTTCCAGATCATTTGCACGCTTTCCGGCAGCTACTTCTTCGGCATACTTTCTTGCGGCAAGCGTGATTTCTCTGCGGCTGCCGTAGTTCATTGCAATGCTCAGCGTCAGTCCGGTATTCTTCTCAGACTGCAACTCTGCATCACGCAGTACATTGCGTGTGCCTTCCGGCAGTGCATCCATTTCCCCCAGGATCTTAATACGGTATCCCCGGTCGAGAAACTCTTTCATATACTTCTTGAAGAATACGGACGGCAGCTTCATCAGATACCCGACTTCTTCCTGCGACCGCTTCCAGTTTTCTGTTGAAAATGCATAGATCGTAAGATATTCAATGCCTCTTTCACTGGCCGCAATGGCAATCGTGCGCACATTGTCCGCTCCGGCAAAATGACCTGCTGTGCGCGGTTTTCCCTGTGCTTTCGCCCATCGGCCGTTTCCATCCATGATAATGGCTAGATGTCTGCAAGTATTCATAGTTTTATCTCCATACAGTTCATCATAATCCTTTTGGCGGTATAACGCAAAAAAAGGATGTTTTTACACATCCTTATACGCTCATGACTTCTTTGGACTTGGCATCCGACATGTCATCGATCTTCTTGATATATTTATCGGTGATCTTCTGCACTTCATTCAGTGCATCCTTCTGCACGTCTTCGTCCATCGTCTTGTCTTTCTTGATTGCTGTGTTGGCATCACGGCGGACATTGCGGATACGCACTTTTGTATCTTCAGCGATCTTGGAGACTTTCTTTGTCATTTCCTTACGTGTTTCACCCGTCAGCTTCGGTACTGTCAGGCGGATCACAGAGCCGTCATTCTGCGGAGCGATGCCCAGATCAGCCTTGTTGCATGCTTTTTCGATGTCCTTCAGACTGCTTGGATCGTATGGCTTAATAACAAGCGTGCGGCCTTCTACAACGGAGATGCCGGCGATCTGGTTTAACGGCGTCGGGCTGCCATAGTAATCTACTTCGACCCGGGCAAGCATGGAAGCGTTTGCCATACCTGTACGAACGGTATTCAGTTCTGCCTGCAGGTATTCAATTGCTTCCTCCATCTTCAGTTCACTTAATTCGACGATTTCATAACTCATACTGATTCTCCTTTAATTAATGATCGTACCGATCTTTTCCCCGTTCGCTGCACGAACGATATTTCCCTTCTGATTCATATTGAATACCATAAGCTCCATGCCATTGTCCATGCACATGCTTGTGGCAGTGGTATCCATGACCTGCAGGTTCTTTTCGATCAGATCCATATAGGTCAGATGCTCATATTTCGTAGCCGTCGGATCTTTCTTCGGGTCTGCGGAATAGACGCCGTCTACACCGTTTTTCGCCATCAGAATGACATCGGCTTTGATCTCATTCGCACGTAATGCGGATGTTGTATCCGTGGAGAAGTAAGGGCTTCCTGTACCGCCGCCGAAGATGACGACTCTTCCCTTTTCCAGATGGCGCAAAGCACGTCTCTGGATGAACGGCTCTGCTACTTTCGGCATTTCGATTGCGGTCATAACACGCGTATCCACGCCGGCGGATTCCAGTGCTGACTGGATGGCAAGAGCATTGATTACTGTTGCAAGCATGCCCATGTTGTCTGCCTGGGTGCGGTCAAATCCCATTTCCGAAGCAACCTTGCCGCGGATGAAATTGCCGCCGCCGACGACAATTGCGACCTGAATGCCGGACTCAGAGACTTCTTTGATCTCACTGGCAAGTTCCCGCAGGATCTGCGGATCAAAATTATTACCGTTGGCAGAGAGTGCTTCTCCGCTCAGTTTCAACAAGATACGTTTGTACATAAGTCCTCCTGTTTGCTATTGGATATTATACCATCACTGCCTCATATTCACGCACCAACTTTTACCCGGATGATAATCCATCCATTCTGTGTTATTGTAAATTCATAAATCAGGAGGTATTTACGATGTGGTTTCGCAGAAGTATTGCTGCAGCAGCCGGCACTGCCATTCTGGCAGGACTGATTGCTGCCATAGTAGAACAGAAGAAAGTCTTTGATGAAAAAGAAAAAGCCGCAAAGGCAGAAGAAGATGAAGATACGGAAATGATCGAACTGACACCGGAAGAACCATCTGGGGACAGTGAAGAATAAGCTATGAAACGCTATGGGATCATCGATATCGGATCCAATACCGAAGTACTGGTGATCTATGAGGATCACGGCACTTCCTTTCAGACACTGCAGTATGTGTCTGTTCCCGTTCATCTGATCCAGTATCATCATGACGGACATATGGATGAAGAAGGCATACAGCGCACAGCAGAAACCGTGAGAGAATTTGTAACGATCTGCAAGCAGTATGAAACAGATACGATCATGGCAGAAATCACTGAGCCATGGCGCAGGATCGATAATGCGGATGCACTCTGTGCTGCCATTGAAGACTGCGGCGTACCGGTCATGTGTCTGTCCGGTAATGAAGAGGCTCTCTGCTCGCTTGCAGGCGCCCGTCTTGCCTTTGATGATGTCCGCCTCATGATCGATATCGGCGGCGGCTCTACGGAGTTTGCAGGCATATCAGACGATGCCGTTGCCGATATCGTCTCCATCCCCTACGGATGCCTGCGTCTTGCGGCTCTTGGCTATGATGCCGAAAAAGCAATGCCTCTTTTAGAGCAGATGCGCAAAGAACATCCCCTGTTAACGGATCAGAAAGTACTGACCGGTGTCGGCGGCACATTGCGCGCGGTGGAAGCATTCATGATGCAGTATACCGACTGCTCCGGCGGCATACCGGCAGACAAACTCTATGAGCTCTATGAGGGAATTCAAAACGGAGATCTGAAACTGCTGGATCTGGTATATTCCTGCGTCACGGAAGACCGCAGACCGTACATCGTTCCCGGTCTTGGCATGCTTGTCAGCATATGCCGCATCTTTCACGCGGAGACCATCCAGGTATCCCCATACGGTGTACGGGAAGGCTTCTGGATGCGTCATGTGAGATAGAAAAAAAAAGAATCTGTTTGTGTGACAGATTCTTTTGACTATCCAAAACTGGTCGGGGTCAGGGGATGGCTTTAAGATAGCTCGGGGTGATAAGTCCAGGAGATGATCAAAAGCTTTAAAGTGATATGGGGCAGGAAACCTGCTCCTTTTCATTTTCATGGGAATTGATATACGGTA
>JAFYHC010000075.1 GCA_017539385.1 Solobacterium sp.
CGGTTCATCATGACCAGATAGCATCGTTCTACCCATTCTTCATTCGGCAGTTTCATATTCTTCATTTCATTGCTGGTGAAGAATGCCTGTACTACAAATGCGGCGGTATACTTCTTTGTCCGTAATCCGGATGTCCACATATTGAAGCCGCCTGAATCTGCCTTGCGTCCGAAGCACAGATCATACAGTCTTCTGACAAATGCATTGACCGGATCTTCGACCGTTACGGTGCAGGATGCTGTATAGCTGCCATCGTTTGTTGTAACTGTGATGACTGCGGATGCGGGATCAGCGATACCGGTATCTGCCACTGCTGTCACTTTGCCGTTGGCGTCTACTTTGGCAACAGACGGATCACTGGAAGACCATGTGACGCTCTTGTCTTCTGCATCTTCCGGGAGTACTGTTGCAATCAGTGTTTCGCTCTTTCCAACTCTGAGTGTGAGTTCTTCCTTATTCAGGGAAACACTGGACACATGAACTGTTTCATCCTTCTTTGTGACTGTCACTTTGCACTCTGCTGTATAACCGCCATCATTCGTTTTAACTGTAATAACTGCAGACCCGCTCTTATGTGCTGTAACCTTTCCGTTTTCATCGACAACTGCGACATTTGCATCACTGGAAGACCATGTAACACTCTTGTCATCAGCATCTTCCGGCAATACTGTCACAGCCAGTGTTTCACTATCTCCGATGAGCATATTCAAATTATCTTTATTAAGAGATACTGATTGTACATTTACTGGTGCTTTTTTCCAGAGAATATATAAAGTATCTGGATTCTTTGGAAAATAATCATTTGTAATCTTTGTAGTTGGATCATCCTTTGCGGTCGTCAATCCATCAAAAACAAAACCTTCTTTACTGGCTATCGAGGCTATATCCTCTATTGTAAAATCCGATTTGATTCCTTCTATATCACTGTAAGAAATAAATACTTTATACGTCTCGCTATTGATCCACTCCATTCCATGATGGCCATCTTTTGTTCCAAAATCCTCATATATTCTTAAGGATCCGCCGTTTGCATCAATAGTGATGTTAGAGAAGACATAGTTTCCTGTGTCTTTCCAAATAGCATATAAATCCATTGGACCTGTCGGAGTATAATAATCTGAATATTCTTTTAATACAGAATCTCCATCCTTGTGAATAAATTGTCCGCTTCCATCTGGCTGGGTATTCCACCCTAAGAATTGTTTTCCGGTGCCATCTGCAAAGCTATGAGAGACAATCATCTTTTTTCCCGGATAGACTGCTGCATATAGAGTTGGAATAGTTGCGTCGTCATATTTGAAATCAACACCATTTCCATGTAATACAATTCGGTTTGTCTGTGAAGCTGGAACTAATGTTGAATATAAGGTTATATCTTCTGTTACGATAAAGTTTTCAATATCTTGAATAATTGTACTTGGATCGTCTTCTGCAGTAGACCAACCAGCGAATATCTGCCACGTTGAAAGATCGACATCAGAAGGGACATTATCATAACCTACTGTATATTCTTTAGCATATGGAAAATCATAAAACTCGTACATCGCTCCATTATAACTTTCGGTAGGATATTCTTCGGATACTTTTTCCCCTTTTGCTATTAAGTGCGTTCTTGTTCTAGGTTTATCAATACGAATTAGTTTTCTTGCTCCCTCGCCCACGATTTCGCTTTCATAATTATTAACATATGTTACTGCAGCTGCTTCAGCCCAAATCATGTATAAATCAGTATCCTCAGTAGGAACAAAACCTTTTATACTACTTGGACTGCCCCAGGAGTCTATAAATCCAAATGATGCTCCCGTACCATCTGGTTTTGTGTTCCATTCTTTACATACATATTTCTCAGTGGTCACCGGCAACCTAATCGTGTTAAACTCCTCAAACTCCGTATTTCTTGGAACTGTCCTTGAAACCTCTGTTTCTCCGCCTGAGAACTCACCAATTCCATTTGAATGAAAGGTAATTGTTACAGGAGATTCATATAAAGCATATAATGTTGTATCTTCTTCAAATGAGTCCCAGTCAACATCAACCCTTGCAGACGCATCATCTCTCACTAATGACCATCCGCTAAATAGTTTCCCGTTTTTGTTTTGTACATCATCGACATTATAATGAAAAGTATCGTCTTTACCTCTGATAAAACTGACATATGTTAACTCTTCATCATCATAAAAGTAGCCGCCATTTGCATCAAACGTAAGCATCACACTATTCCATGGATAAGCTTGCTTATGATCCGCATCTACTTGCTCTGCATCTTCACCTGCCGGCTCTTCAGCAGGTTCCTCCGCATATACTCCAAGTGGAAATGACAAAATGATCATTGTAAGTGCAAGAAGTAAAATCCAAAGTTTTTTAAGCATAATTCCCCCTTTTTTGTTAGCTGTGGATTCTATAAGTAAAATGGTCTGTAAAGACGAAGACAGGAATAATCCATACTGTATTTGAAGCATGAAACAATAGACTGCGATTCAATTTGTATACAAAATGAAAGGGCAGAACCTCTCCGATCCTGCCTATATTACGGTCTATATTTTCAATGCAAAATATAGCGTTTTTCTTTTTTTTATCGACACTTAAAAAAATGTGCATGTTATAATGAGGTGGTACTACATATACGGGAATTAGTTCTTATTGTATACGTTGTGAGACAGTCAGACAGACTGTTTTTTTATTGCTTTTCTACGGAAAGTGGAGATCGGCATACCGCAATAGTCGGCTGCCTTGCGAAGTGATAAATGCTTGCCGAGCCAGAGAGAACAGGCTTCTTCAAATAGATCAGGCACATCCTTTTCCGGACGGCCGAAGCGTACGCCGCGCTGTTTTGCGGCTGCGATGCCTTCTGCCTGACGGGTATGAATATTGATCCGCTCGTTTTCTGCTACGAAGGATAATAACTGCAGGACGATATCACTGATGAAGGTGCCTAACAGGTCTTTGCATTGCCGGGTATCCAGCAATGGCATATCCAATACGACGATGTCTGCCTGCTTCTCCTTGGTGATATAGCGCCATTGTTCCTGAATCTCTTCGTAGTTTCTTCCCAGGCGGTCAATACTTTTGACATACAAGATGTCATCTTTCTTCAGTTTTCTCATCAGCTTCCGATACTGAGGACGGTCAAAATCCTTACCGGACTGTTTATCCGTATAGATGTTAGATACAGGTATATTTAAATCTTTCTGGGCAATAAGCTGACGTGCTTCATTCTGATCTTTTGAACTTACACGGACATATCCGTAAATACTCATATACTGGCCTCCTTTCTGTATCATTTTCAGGGTAGATACCTCTCCTGAAAATCAGTATAAACGATACGAGTAAAGACTTTATCGCCCGTGCACAGAGTATTACAAATAGTCCTGTTTCCTGTTGGCATTCAATGGTGCCAGGCAACAATGTGGATATAACCAGTATTATACTATTTACAGTACACAATTCCTAATGGTTTTTTGTGAAATCTGATTTATGCGATGTATTTGCGGAAACCGGCAAAGACGAATACTGTCTTTCGTATCGTATTGCCGTCCGCATCGGTTTCTTCGATGACATTTCGCTCTGAACATGCCGCATAGACGGGGATGCCAAATTCCTGCAGCTTTGCCGTTAGAGCATGTGTCAGGGTAAACTCGCCTTGGCAAAGAACTGCAGCGGGATTCTCATGGAGAATGGACTGCACGGTTTCTTCCGCAAGCCTGCGTATCTCTTCTTCTGTGGAATGGGGATCTACATTGGGGAAGGCAACATCCACGACTCTTCCCATTTTTTCTGCTTCTTCCAGCTGTTCTTTGCTCCAGCGGGAAGAAGGATGATTGGTGCAGTTGACAAAGATGCGCTCACCTTCAAAGACAGGGATATTTTCAAGGCCATCATCGTGCACAAGATGCAGGATGATGTTCTCCCGCATCAATTCCCGCAGCATATGCCATTCCTGGAATACATCATCTATGATGTATTTTCTGTATGTATAGATATGCTGCTTTTGGGAGAGGGCTGCTGTTTCTTCCGCAGTAAACAGAACGGTGTCCGGGTTATCCGGATCACGAATTTCCCCGGAAATATAGGGAAGTGTTTCATCCAGAGAGATGAAGATGATCGGTTTATGTGCATTCACTGCCCGTTTCAGTTCCTTCATGCATTGTCTGGATGTGAAATAGTTCTCTGACAATAAGGCAATAAATACTGCACAGTCTTCATTCTTCTTTTCCAGCGTCTTTTCCCAGTCATCATGAATATGAATGCCATCGTCATACCAGTATAAAAGTTCTGCTTTCTTTAACATGGCAAGTATCATATACCGCTCTTTTTCTGCATCCGTGGAACGATAGCTGACAAAGGCATAGGGATGCTCACCATCATAAGGTGCGATGACATCCAGGAAATACTGGCCATAATTCATATACGCTTTAAAGACCGGCAGGGTGTATAAACGATAGAAGCCTGTCAGATCTTTGATCATCTGTATTTTTGCGTCATTGTTGTAGCGGACGGTATAGACACCATCGACTTCGATGATCTTCTGTCCGTCAGCGATCTTTGGCACGCCGTCGATTGCGGTTGCGGAAAGCACCTGCATCAGGGAGAACATTGCCATGGAGATCTCACGGAAGGCACCATGGGTATCCAGCCAAAGTTTCCAGTCTCCGTTTTCTTCCATACAGGTTTTATACAGTTCCCGTATATGATCCAGTGCTTTCTGCAGGCCATGTTCCGGATGGTCCATATCCAATGGCACATCGAT
Source organism: Solobacterium sp. (assembly GCA_017539385.1). GTDB lineage: Bacteria > Bacillota_I > Bacilli_A > Erysipelotrichales > Erysipelotrichaceae > Bulleidia. The sequence goes on from JAFYHC010000075.1 coordinate 4,748, forward strand.
GAACACGGGCGCTGTATCACCGGACAAATGGAATGACTGGATCCTCTTCTGAAAGAACTCCACAGCCGACAGTGTTTCATCCGCACCGATCTCTATCTTTTCCGGATACAGCGCATTGATCCTGGCAAAGTCATATGCCAGTTTTTTCTGTGTTTCCGGTGTTTCCAGGATGATATAGTGCGTGATATCGGTATTTTTATAGTCCGCGATGAAACGGGGAATAGCCTCTAACTGGCCGATTCCCCTGTATTCTTTCTGGAATGACTGTACATCATCCACAAAACGATAGGTATGATCCAGAACAGTCTCTTTGCCGCTCTTGTCTTTCATGAGTGGATTGCGCAGATCACTCATTGCCAGAACGAATACATGAACATGTTTCATACGACGGTCCTTTCTGCTTTTATCAATGCCTGCTGCCAAACCGTTCCAGAAGACGGGCGAGTGCTTCGTCTTCATCTACTGGATCAGCCTGCAGTTTTCCGTTTTTCCATGTCTCCGTATAGAAATAGGATTCGTATTTCTGACGAACAGCTGCTGTGCAGCATACTGGTGATTGTGAGGGATGGAGTGAGCGTGTCAGTCCTTCCTGCAGTAATTTCTTAACACTCTGGAAGGAACTGTCATACCGAATGCCGAAATGATCTGCCAGCCGTTTCCATGTGTTCGTTTCATCCTGTGTTTCCGGGTTTTCCGTCGCATGGTTGGTATGATTGCGGATCATCTTGGCGATCAGATAATACAGAAGAATATCACAGAGGTAACTGCGGTTTTCCAGTATGGCAAACGTTTCTTTCTGTACATCTGTCATATCGGTACGATCTCCCGCAAGCAATTCTGCCGCATATTCTTTTTTCAGATAGTTATTCAATGTGCCGCTGTCACGCTGGGGAATTCTCCTGAACGATGCATAATCATCAAACAGCAGATAATGGCATCCCTCTTTTCCATTGTTCAGGACAATATTATAGACACTGTCAATCGGCACAGCACTTGTGTAGGTTCTTTCATAATAGTCCAGATAAACACCTTCCTGTCGTTTCTGCTTCTGCACCATGTTCAAAAGACGCCGGTATGCATGGCGGAAATCAACTGCACCATCCGCATTTACGATTGTTTTCAGGCGTCTATCCAAAGGACGGCTGCCTGACCATGTCTCTGCAGTACGTTTCATATCTGCAGAAAGAAGACGTGTCTGCGGCATGTCTGCGATCACATCATAGACTTCATACAGCAGTGAAGCAGCTTTATTTGCCAGATCCCTGTCATCCGGATCATATTCACTCAGAATATGCGGTATATACTCATTCCGGAAATAATAGATCGGCAGTTTTTCCACATAGAGCGTTAATGCCTGCTGCAGAAGATCATTATCCAGACACCACTGGATGAGCACCGGATAGTTCAGCTGTCCTGCTTCAACCAGATGGTCCAGATACATCTTCTCCCGGATCATGGGGATAAGACTTTGAAACAATGCCGTATAGTAGTTCTTTTCGGCATCCGCCAAAGCGAGCGCATTGATGGTATCCGCCAGTCGGATCACAGACTGATCCAGTCCCCCAAGAGAACACAATCGGATATTATTCGAGAAATCGGTGATTGCTTCCGTTACTTTGTAAATGGCTTCATTGGATTCATGGGTCTGGTAAAAAGCATTCAGTTTGGAGGCACTGCCGGTCGTTACAAACTGATCCACACTGTTCACCAGTTCAAACATATCGTATATGAAGTGAATCTCATGAAGTATTCCTGCCTGCAGATCACTGTATATGATCATACGGCATTGAATATCCCGGAATTCCATATACCGGATAATCGAAGTCATTAACAGACAGATATCACGATATCCCCCGGTATAGTCAATATACATATCGGACCCGCTGCCTGTATGCTGGTTGATCACCTCAAAGATTCTGGCAGCGATCTGCCGCTTATGCAATGTACCATCTTCATAGTCCTGGTATGGGATCTCATATACCGTCGGCGTATCGCAATACACCAGTTTCTTTGCGGCCTTCGATACCTGATCCTTAAAGATTTGTATCGATGTTTTACCATCCAGTACAGTGAGTTCTTTTGCTTCTTTCGTGGTAATACAGAAGATACTGCCGATCTCCCTGCCGTTTTCTTTTGCCTTTTGCATCAGGCATTCCAGCGGTGCATCGTTGGTCTGTGTGCCCAGGAATTTCTCACCGGTCGGCGCAAAAGTATATTCACGCTCTTTCTGGTCTCTTGCGACACTCAGGAATAATACAAGCGACGTTTTTGTATTTGCTGTGCCCATATATTATTTCTGGTTCCAGACCAGTTTTCCGGCTTTGCGGTCCACATAGTAGACCTTGTCGAAGTATTCTTTTGCTTTCACCATGTCCGCATTGTTCATCTTCTGACCAAATGCCGCAATACCATGGGATTGTCCGTCCTTCTGCATCACTGCCGGATCGATCCGCCTGCTCTTTTCGCCTTCTTCGATATGACAGCGTGCACCCACTTTGCTTTTGAGGGAATCTTTCAGATTCTGCGGCAATGCATCTGTACCGTAATAGACAACAAGCATGGAGCGGTCAAGACTTGCGATCTCTGCCTGTTTCTGTGCTGCTTCAGCAGCTTTCTTCTGCTTTTTGCGTTCTTCGTTTTCTTCGGCTTTCCGTCTGGCTGCGATACTTGCTTCGGCCTTTTCTTTCTTATCGATCACAGATTCCAGTGTTTCCAATGTTTCAAGTGCCTTATAGCCTTTCATATCCATATAGGTCTTATGACCGCCTTCACGGAAATCTTCCAGTTCATCGTACTGGGCATACTTACCATATAAAGCCGGGGCTTTATATGCTTCGTATGGTTTCTCCGGTGTGATCGACTGACGGAAGGCAGTCTTATAATCTGTGATCTGCGCCGTGCAGTCTTTTTCTGCCTGCAGATCGAGACTGCCATATCTGTCTTTTGGATCCAGCTGGAACAGACGGATATTCTTTAATGTAACCACACCAAAACCATATGGCTTGCCTTTTCCCAGCATGAATGTTTCTTTTGCATCGGAATCACTGTAGCGAAGAGAAAGCAGTAACAGTCCCAGTTCTTCTTTCGAAAGATTTTCAAACCAGATACGGCCTTTAAAGACGCAATGGGACGGCAGTACAGAGAATGTCTTCCTCACAGCATTATTCTTTACTTCGACATCCGGCTGTACTTCTGTTCGTTTCCAGTAGAACTTATAGCCATGTAAGTGCATGCCGGCTGTATTATAGTTTGCCAGCTGCATACTTTTTTTATTTGTGAAGGCAGACTGGTCCAGGTACATCTGGATGGCCGTTGCCCTTGGTGAAAGCAGCACACGTTCTACTTCGGATTCTTTGCCGGCAGGTGTTTCGCATACGGCATTCTGGAAGGACAGTCTGCTGCGGTAGCTTCCTTTTTCTCCTGTTATTCCATACATGGCATGTACATAGTCGATCGAATCACGCCGATATCCATTGGGAATACCGTCATGGACCGTATTCTGATAGAAGATGCGGAAATACCGTGTCGGGCCAAAACCTACCAGTCTTCCGCCATCCACCTTGTAGAAGAAAATCTTTTTCTGATTTCCTATTGGCAGATCGTAGAAGAAAGCAAGCGCTTTCAGTTTCTTATTCTGAATACAGTTGGCATCATAATCTGCTTTATACGCATTGGAATACTCCACCGGAATCTCAATAGGCGGTACACTCGCAGATTTATTGGATACAAGAAAATGATGCTGTTTGCCGCGCATATGGGCAGAATTCAGGAAGATGCCTTCAAGCTTTCCACTGCCGAAATTGCATGGTTCATTCGTTACCGGATCAATATCAAATTTTACCGGGCTGGATTCACGATACACATCATAGTAAGTGTTCTTCAGCCCTTCGAGATAGGCAAAATATTCATCTTTGGTTTCACCGGCTCTCTTTTTCCGTATCGCTGTACTGTACATGAAATGCGATAATTTTGACAGTACAGTTCTTGGAATATCTGCTTCATGGACAGAAAAGAACATCACTGTTGTACCGGGTATTACATCCAATGGCTGAATCTCATAATGCTCACCGGAAGAATCCCGTTTAAGCGAAATGATACCGGCTTCTACGCCTGTTCCAATCTCATTCAGATAGTCTTTCTTTCGGCTGTCTGTGCTCTTACTGGCAAAAGAGCGGTACATCAGATGGGAGTCTTCGATACCATCACTGGGATCTGAGAAACTCAGGATCTCACTGTGACTGCGTACAAAGCCGCGCATTGTACTGCCGGGAATCGCATATCTCCCCCGGCCATCTTTGAAAAATGCCTTATCACCAAGGGTATCTTTATCTGACACACCGATGGATATAGGTGTCAGGTTTTCTGCTTCGTAGGAAATATAGCCGCTGATGCGGTTCGGATCGACCGTATCAAAACCAGGCAGTTCTTCCCTGGACGCATAGGGGTCTTTGATCTTCAGGTCATCTTCGAACGGAAGAAATGTATATGGTGCATAACTGCTCATTGTCTGCCTCCAAGATCTGCTCCGCACAGCACAGTTGTGCCAAAGGATGCCAGGCCGTCTTCATCATGCGTGATGAAACGGCGCATAATAATGCTTCTGCCAAAACGTTTCCGCAGTTTCTGTTCTTCTTCGGTATAGAGGGTATCCGTGTCTTCGGTGATCGTCATGACGCATCTGTATTCGTCTTCATACTGGAATACATGCAGTTCTTTCTTCTTTGAGAAGAAGCGTGCTTCCAGGACCTCATCTATCTGCGGCAGTTCAACAGTATCGATTGGTTTCAATATAACTGCGCCAATGGACATGATCCATGCATATTGAAAGCCTTCTTTCTGCAGATATTCCTTCTGCCATGCATCATTCAGATTTACAGGTATCTGTTTCATTGGTCACCTCCCTGCAGGATCTTTAATCCTTTATCCAGCTCACTGCGAAGGTCATCGGGAATGGAAAGCTGCACACTGTCTCCGTCATAGCTGTATTTGCATACATGTTCGCCAACGGACAATGTGATTCCTTTCAGACGTCCGTATCCCACGTTATTGCCGCTGCCGATGGAAAGATAGCCTGCGCCAAGATCACGCAATGACAGCCATACAAGCGCACGTGCCGTCTTCTGCAGTGTTTCATCCATAGCAGAATCAATGCGTACTACGATACGGATCGTTTTTCCTTCTTTTGTGGACAGGACTTCTTCGGTCATTAATCCGCCGTCAATGCCGGAGCCTTTCAGCCGGTCGATCTTTGTCCGTGTATAGATACGCCGGCATGCATTGCTGATATCCACATCTTCTACAAATACATGGCCTTTTGCCGGTGCACCGTCCGGATCAGAACCGTAGATTCCTGCCAGCATTTCCGGTCCTTTCCCATAGTATTTGAGAATACGATCTGCGTGTGCTTTCAGCAGACCCTTGATCGATGTGCCGGGGATATATGGCTGCTGTTTTCCCTGAACAATACGTACAATGTTGTAACTGTTGACACCGCGGTGCTTTTCTCCGTCTTTTACGATAAGACCATTGGGAATCTCCGCTTCCAGTACGAACAGATTGTCATTGGACTTCTCTGCTGCTTTTGGTGTATAGGCTGTCCCCTTCCAATTGGCATCATCCTGCAGATAGGTTTCCAGATCCTGGTCATTCTGCAGATCCAGGATGCGGTATTCCGCATGATCCACTTTGAAGCAGCCTGCACCATTGGAACGGTTTGCACCAAACGCAATATCACCTGCCTGGATCCCGTCTGCGATTGCCTGGAAAAGAGAGGTGAATTCATCTTTGGACTGGCAGTATACTTTCATCTGCAGACAGGTCTTTGTTCCCTCTGAGAGATAATATCTCGTATAGAGTCTGCCTTTTCTGGCAGTCCCGTATTTCCGGTCGATCTCAATTCCGTTTCTTGTCTCAACACCGGAATAACTGTCCAGCACTGCATCGTATACGTATGCTCTGCCGTTACGGTCGCGGTCACCGAAGAAAGCAGTTACTGCCCTGCGATGATCTTTTTCAAGATAGTGACGGATACATCCGACAAGTCCGGAGGCAGGAATAATGAACTGCTGATCACCGTTGACGGCCAGTTCAAAATTCTCTTCGGAGTCACCGCCAATATGAAGGATACTGACAGAAGTCATCTGGATTCTTCCATAAAATACGAATGGAGACATCATGCCTTTTTCCTCCCCTCTTTCCGTAACAGCGTGTACAGGATATCGGATACATAGACAGCTTTTTTGCGGAATTCCGACAATGCATCATCTTCTGCCTTTGGATCATCTTTCCAAAGCGGCAGAGATGTGATGCCGGCATCCCATTGTCTGTAACGGAAGCTTCCGTCCGTGACACTGTTGATGAGCTGCTGTAATGTGTGATTTATATTTCGAATGTTGAAGACCGGCTGTGTGTAGGTATCTTTTGCATTTGCATTTTTAAACTGGGAAGGATTCTTTTCTTTCATCAATGACCGCATATAGCGTTCTATGATCTCTATACCCTCCCGGTCATTTGTACATAGCAGTGCTTTCTGCAATGCGGAATACAGACCGCTGATCTGGGTGCGGCTGACAGTCCGTGCCAGTTTCGGAGAGTGTTCCATGCAGTCCATGGCAGCCCTATTGATCTGTGACAGGACCTTACGCTGGTTTACGCGGCGCTGAATATCACGGTAGAGTGCTTTCTCTTCCGGTGTCATTGGCACGCGTCTCGTGATTTCTTTCTTCGGCTCATACACTGCGCATACATTCTGCGAAAAATCCGCATTGATCAGAATACGGCCAAAGCCTTCTTCCTTGCGCAGGCCAACACCTTTTTCTTCCAGCTTCCGTGCAGCCTCTTCGCTCACCTGGCCATCGCATGTATAGAGATAATGGCTTCCTGCAGATACGGTGTTTTGCAGGACATGTCCCGCTTTCCATGTATGATTGAACGAAGAAACGATTTCCGAAGCGACAGATGCCTGTTTCAGGCATACATTTCTTACACCAAGCGTCTTTTCCAGATATGCCGGATCGATCTCCCCGGCTGGATTGCCATTGGGATCTGTCAGATCCAGTCTGGATAATGCATAGACGGTAAATTCGTTTGTGCATGTCTCACGCTGAATGCCATAGAATTCCAGCATCTTTTCATAGCTGGCTTCTTCGCATGCGATGACTTTGCAGCGTCCATAGCCGCTTCCCTTGGAACCGCCGATATAGAGGACTGCATCATCCAGTATTTCCAGCATGCGTGCTGCAGATGCCTCTTCGCATGCGATATAACCGGTAAATACCTGTCCTTTATCGATGGCTTCATACCGGAACATGGTCTTTTCTTCTGTTCCGATATGCAGGTTGGCACACTTATGTACCGGAATCACTGTAAACTGCTTTCCTTCGATCCTGCAGAATCCGCCGGATCCCTGTCGCAGTTCACCTTCATTTGGAATCTCTCTGACACAGGAGTGCACTGCATATTTTTTCTTATTCTCTTTTTCTGCGGCCCGTTTCTGATGCTTATCCACATAGTAGACATTCGGCACCGGGATCAGATCTCTGCCGTCTTCGGAAAGATATGCATCGGTAAAGCGTATGCCGGTGAACAGTTCTCTGCGTACAGCAGGATCTTTGCTGAGGTCATCCGTGCGGTCACCATAATATGTATGAATGTACTTTCCAAGCAAAGCACCGCGCAATGCCGATCCGGCAAGATAGGACATCGCTGCAGTACCTTCCTGGTTTCCTGCCATGCCCATGCGTACCGGTTCTTCCAGCAATAACTGGTAACGAATATACATTGTCATATACCCTTTTCCTCCGCCGGTTTCACTGTGCACCGTACATGTCCCATACCTTTGGACTTATGGGTTCCAATATGCTGAATGGCACGTATGGACATGTCCAGCAGCTTTTCTGCCTTCTTTACCTCTTCTTCTGACATTCCATCCTGATCGAAATACAGCGTGGAATAGAATGTAAGACCTTTGCGCAGCTTTCTCTCTCTGCGCAGTGAATGATCTTTTACGATTCCCGTCGACGGATCAATGCTGGTATAGGATGTTGTCAGCGTCAGTGCATTAATGATGTCATTGGCTGTAACAGTCCTGTTTTCTTTTCCCGCTGCGTTATGCTCGGCGGTATCGATCGCATTCTGTATTGCGGAGCGGATGCCGTCTCCCAGTGTTACATCGGTAAATTTCAGCCGTCCCTGTGTTTTCTCTGCTTCTTTATCACTTGCCCCAAGCAGTTCACGCAATGGATAATCTGCCATCTCTTTGGAATATGCTGTGATCATTTCCATCTGTTCTCTCAGATGTCCCTTCAGCGTCTTCGCATTCATATAGGGCAGTCCATATGCATCATAGCGAATATCACTGTCGATCGTACCTGGAACCGATTCCCCGCTTCCCGGCATGGTATCTGAAAGCAATTCTATTTTGACCCGATACTCTTTCATTTCAGTGACTCCTTCGCTCCATAGTAGAGATCCATTGCTTCAATGGCATCAAATGCAAGACCACGTTCAAACCTGCCAAGAATCTTGTTCATTCTCTTTTCATTCAGATAGGCACGCATTGCCTGTTCTCCATTGGTCAGTGCATCCCTGTATTCTTTCAGTACACCTCTGCCGACATCTGCCTTTGTCAGGGAAGCAATGCAGTCTTTCAGCTGTTTCAGTGTATGTATTTTCTTCTTATCCTCTTCTCCAAATGTACGCGGTGCTTCCAGGAAGTATGGCTTCGCTGTCATCCGGGAAGAATCATACTTTGTCTTGCGGATCTCGGATAATGACCCTTCGATCTCTCCCTGTACAATGTGGAAATCCAGTACACATGTATCCGCCGCATCATCATCCGGCAATTGCTTCTTTGCATTGGATGCCAGTTCTTCTGCCAGTTCATGGGCACGGAAGAACGGATAATGTCCCGGAATCAGTGCAATTCCTGCACATGCACGCATTTCAAACCGGAATCCCTGTATATCTGCCAGTTTCTCATCCCCAATTGTCTGTATCTTGTTCAGAAGGATCTCCGAATACAGCAGCGCGATCCTGCCGTCTGTTACGATGCAAATATCATCTCCCGCCGCAATCAGCGGACGCATCGGTAAAATCAGAATCCCGTCTTTTTCATTCTTGGTCAGCTGTTTCTTTTCATACATGTCATCCAGCCGTCCGACCATTTCATTGTTGGTTTCCCTGACCGCTTCACGATAGACTGCTTCAATTGTCTCACTCAGATTCCTGTATGCTTTTTTATACTCTGTATTCAGTGCATACATTTCTTCTGCTGTATGTACCTGTTCATATCGTTTTGCATATGCATCCCGGAAGTGAGTAAACTTCTTACCCATTCTGTTTCCATCCAGTGCGATGACACCGATATAACTCTTGGTATCTTTTGTGCCTCCCAGGTCTTCGAATTCCATAGCAAATTCAAAACGCTCATCCTCCGGCAGAAGATCCTTATATGCACTTTTCTGCTTCTTACTGCGTGCAGCTTTTTCTTTTGCATATTCTTCCGCCGACAAGCCATCTGTACCGACAACGACCGGTTTATTCGTATTCTTGCTTAATTCCGTAATACCCAGTCCCTGTATGCCAAAGCTTCCTCTGCGGATACTCTTCTTCTTTTCCAGATTGGAATACAGACGATCGACCGCATCCAGTACGCTTTCCCGCTCTGCATCATATTTCTGCAAAGCCATGAACACTTCCACGCCCGGATATGTTTCAATTGCCTCTTCACTGACATGTTTGATGAATTCTTTTGCTTTCTCTTCTGAATCGAATTCATACACGGACTTACCGCCGCCAATGAAAAACACCTCTTCCTCACTGCAGTATTCTTTCGGGATCACCTCTGTGATCTCCCGAATGATGATCGAAGCGCCTATATTCTGCGACAGTTTATTGGATGAGAAGATAAACCGCTGCTTCTGTGACACTTCAATAATTGCGAGAACCCTGTCCATTGCCATTCCCCCATTTAAATGATTATTCTATTGTCTTGCTGTGCATTTGTTATATGCCTGTGTGAATCTGTCTTACATTATATCATTAAACGTATAGCAGTGCAGGAAGGAGGGATATTTCTCACCTCCTGTGTGCAATACCGACCCCTGTGCTTCTTCACACTCTCTGTGATATACTGAGTACAGAGGCAGCACTCTGCTTCAGATCACATTTACCTTTAAGGAATTGAAACCTTCTCGCTCAGTTCGAGCGTCAGCATGATTCCGCAGATGCCGAGTTCACATTTACCTTTAAGGAATTGAAACGGTTTCGACTGCCGCATCGTACTCCTCGGTATCCATACCGAGTTCACATTTACCTTTAAGGAATTGAAACGAGATTGGGCTGTCATTGAACTCCATGTCTGAGACAATGGTGATTTCGTTCACATTTACCTTTAAGGAATTGACATAAGTCCGTGTACAGCACATGTGCAAGTTCATGTACATAGCGTCCCTTATTCACATTTACCTGTCAGGAATTAAAAAACCTTCTGTATATGCATCACAGATGTAATATCTGCAACTTATATACAGAAGGTTTTATTTATGTGGATTATGCTGCTTTTCTGGTTTTATAACGGCTCCATAATGCTTTAGCTGTCTTCCATGCGGCAAAGGCAGCGATCAAACCAATAGCCCAGTTCTTGTACTTATTGATCTCATGGGCAGATGGATTCTTGATGAGGGACCAGAAATCAGGATCGGTGATTTCCATGCGGCAGGGACGTGCTTCGGCGTAGGCAGCGGAAACGACCGGCTGTCCTTTTTCATTGCGGGATGCTTCTTCCAGTTCCATGCACATACCGCGCCATGCTTTGAATTCCCGCTTGTCGACCTGCAGGACAGCAGTCTCAAACTGGGTCATGAGGATGTGGTTGGAGTGGTAGAAGTTAATATCCAGCCAGCCGTCAGAGCGTTCTTTCATCTTTGTTTTGCGCTCAGTGATCTCACGGTTGAGAACGACATGGTAGTACTTGGAATTGGTAACAGGGACCCAATATCCCTGTGCTTCTTCGACATAGACATCGATGACCTTGTTGAGATAGGGACGCTTATCGCTGTAGGTGTATTTGAGGCCGCTGAAGAAGAGATGCTCTTCCGGATAATTGTCACGGGCAATGGATGCGTCATATTCGCATAACATGCGCAGATCCTTGCCGGTCATGTATAAGCCTAACAGGGAAGCACCGGGACCGCCGTCATAGCCGCTATTGTATCCGACAGCTTCGACGATGTCACGGACGGTGACGCTGCCTCTTGGCAATGCATCGCCTACGGTTGCTTTATCCGTGATGCCGATGGCGAAGGAATAGTTGTCTGTGACATAGTGCAGAGCGCGTACATAGGAATCGGTTACGAGGTCTGCCATGTTGTTATTGCCGAATTCGGTATAGTTCTCACGGATATCATCGAATTCAATACTGTTGACAGCGACAGAAGAAGAATTGGAATAGCCGCTCTTCTTCAGGAAATTCTGATTCATCATGTGCAGGAAGCCGGTTGCTTTTGCATCAATGGAAGCACTGTAGTTGTCTGTCTTATTTACCGGAGCCAGTTCATAACCGACCATCTCATGATCCGAAACACGCAGGTCCAGAACACCCAGATACCAGGAATTGTATCCGGCAGAGACAACGAGCGTATCACCGACTTTGACCGGTTCTTCGGTCATGTCGTAATGATTACAACAGACAAGCACATCGATATCATCGACCTTTTCGGCAATGGCAGATGACGCATCTGCACCATGATCCAGACAGATGATGATCTCTGCGCCTTCCTTCTTTAATGCATCGACGGTCTTTCTGGCTGCGTCTTCTGCATCGTTGACCGTGATCGATCGTTTGCCGCGCAGGCGGTCACCTTCGGCTTCATCCATGATGCCGAAGATACCGATCTTGACGCCGTCTTTTTCAACGATCGTATAATTCTGGATCAGGCCGTCATTCTGCAATGCGGTATAGGTCTGTCCGGCTTCGGAATCATCGGTGGTGACATTGGCCAGAACGATACCGGGCTTCTTATCCACTCCGCGAATCATGTACGACAGAGTCTGTAATCCATACAGGAATTCCCGTTCACCCAGTGTTACTGCATCATAGCCAAGCATGCCCAGCATCGTAAGATCCGGTGCGAATTCTGCCTGCATGAAGTCAAAGCACTGACCGTTGGAATAGTTGCCGGCATCGACCAATACCGTCGAAGCTGTCTTTTTGGCATCGATCACACTCTTCAGATACGTGTATCCGCCAACACGGCGTGTTTCCCGCTTCGTGTTGCCTTCTGCGTCTGTTACGGTGAACTCTGCATCCGAAGAAACAATGTGGTCATTGATATCATTGGTAAACAGAATACGTACTGTTTTCTCTTCATCTGCGTGTAATGGATGTATTGATCCGCTCCCTGCCAGCAGTACGATTCCGGCAAGCAGCGCACATGCTTTTTTCATCAATTGCTTCATATGCGTATCCCTCATACGTCTATTAGCGATTATACCATGCAAGACAGCAAAAGCGGGCAGAAAGTCCTGCCCGCAGCCATGTCTGTTTGATTTTCATCCAATCTCAGATGGATCCTTCTGACCGATCAGAGCTGATGCAAGAATGCGCATCATTGTACCGTAATCCGCAAAGCCGCAAATGCCTTCCCGTTTCCCTCTGCGGCACAGCTTCAATAACAGCCAGTAATACCGTGTATACCATAAACGCAAAGACATATGGGATGGACGCACGGTCAGATGGAAATGATCATACATGCAGGAATCATCGGTGATCCGGCTGTCTTTGTATGCATCATATAACGGTGTGCCGGGCTCTGGTGTAAAGACGGATACCGCCGTATATAACAGACCATTATCAGAGATATACCGGTACAGATCCCGGAAATCTGCATCATGGAAATCCGGATGCACAAGGAATGAAGCATATACATGTATGCCGGTTTCTTTGCAGATACGGATACATTCCGCATGATCCGCTGCAGTGGTTCCTTTACCACCGGCCGAAAGCATTGCATCATTGCAGTATTGCAGGTCACACACAATACCCGCAAAGCCAGTCCCCTTCATTTCCAGCACCAGTGTTTCGTGGGAAGCGATGAAGTCAGCTCGTCCGGTGCAGAACAGTCTGCGGTGGATGTCCTTTTCCTGCAAAAGACGCAGGAATTCACTGACATAGTCTTCATCGCACAGGAAATCCGCATCACACAAGAAGATATTCTCTGCCTGGATCGATGCAATCTCATCCACGACATCCCGTGCATCCCGCCGGCACCATTCTCCCCTGTTGCGCAATGGTTCAGCACAGTATGGGCATTGATGCGTGCAGCTGAAGGATGTACGCACCCATGCGGTATGTACATGGTCATAGAAGCGATACCGCTCAGGATATGCATCAAACAGACTCCGGTCTGCCCAGGGAAGTCTGCGTATATCATAGGAGCGCGCAGGCAATTGGGACCAGACACCATCTACCTTATGGCAGATGCCGTTTGGCTGCCATCTGCCGGTATCCTCCCCCAACACGTATAACAGTGCATTGGGATCGTATCCGGTCAATATATAATCCACGGCATCATGATACAGACGCCGGTAATTCAGCTGTGCATCTTCCCCGGCTATGATCGTTACGATGCCAGGGTCGCATTTCTTAGCCAATTGGCAGTATTCCAGCATAAAGGCTTCCTGATGCAATTGCCCATACAGAACAACAAAGTCCGGATGTCTTTTGCTCAACTCTTCCTGTACACTGTGTGTCATGATCTCGCCGTCATACAGCCATACCGTAAATCCATTCTGTTTTAATACCGTCATGGCGATCTCTGCATCCAGACATTCCTTCTCAATGAATCCGCTGATGCGGTATTTCATCCGTGACTGCTCCGGGCAGATCAATAAGACAGTCCGATCCATGTACACCTCCTCTCTGCAACTACAGCACTAGCATACCACATTCCGTGCTGATCCACTTGACCGCCGGTCAGGATATGTTACAATCGCATTGTATTGAGGGAGTAACAGGCATGTAAAAATGCCGAAGCGTATCGTCATCCCGGAGTATTACCCGGTGCGCTTCCCAGCTGTGAGACTCATACACAGAAGGCGCTGTGTATGGGACATGCGAACCCGCACAGCCCTGGGTTCATTTTTATTTGGAGGGCATACATAATGAAAACAGTTATTATCAACGCTGACGGAACCAAATTCCGCAAATTATTTGCCAAAGGACAGCCGGAGAAGGGAAAGATACTGGCACCTGCACTGATCACGCTGGGTATTGGTGCAGTACTGTGGTATTTCCTGCTTCCGGCGATCAATCTCAAGAGTGCAGGTTTCTGGCTCTTTGTGCTCTTTCTGCTGCTGGTATATCTCTTTGTGAAATCACTCTGGAATGCCGCAAAGCATATTGAGTTTACAATACGCCGGTGGCTGATCTGCTTTATGGTCATCCTGCTGGCATTCTTCGTAGCAGCGGCGGAAGGTTCACGCCTGTTCCAGGCAAAGCGCTACAGCCGCATCCTGACGGTCACGGAAGACACCGTGGATCTGATCCCGTCGGTATCCGGGTCTTCTTCCATCGCTCTGATGGATACGTCTTCGGCAGAGCGTCTGGGTGACCGCCGCATCGGTTCTCTTTCGGAAGTCGTCTCCCAGTTTAATGTCGGTGAATACATGCAGATCAACTGGAAAGATGCGCCATACAAGATCGCACCGTTGGAATATGACGGCTTCTTCAAATGGATGGGCAACCACTCCAACGGCATCCCCGGCTATGTCATCGTCGACCCGGTCGATATGTCGGCGGAATATGAGCCGCTGCAGGAAGGCATGCACTATGTATCTTCTGCCTATTTCCACGAAGACCTGTACCGCCATATCCGCTTTGCATATCCGGGACTGTTATTCGGCAATGTACACTTTGAAATCGACGAAGAGGGAAAGCCCCAGTATGTCGCATCCATCTATGATCATTCGATCGGCTTATTCGGCGGAACGACTGTCACCGGTGCTTTGATCATTGATCCGGTCACCGGAGCGATCGAAAAATACAATACCGGTGAGATCCCGGTCTGGGTGGATGTTGTCTTTGAGGGAGATTTGATCTGCACCCAGTACAACGACTATGCACAATTGCGCCATGGCTTCTGGAACAGCGTCTTCTCCCAGACGGACTGCCGCCAGGTCACCAGCATGGAGACGGAAGACGAAGACGGTGATTCCCACAGTTATCCGGATTACGGCTATATTGCCAAGGACGGCGACGTGTGGATCTATACCGGTGTCACTTCCCTGAACGGAGACAGTTCCAACATCGGCTTCATCCTCGCCAATGAACGCACTTCGGAAACACGCTTCATCACCTGTGCCGGTGCCGATGAATTCTCCGGCATGAAGAGTGCTGAGGGTGAAGTACAGGAGAAAGGCTATATTGCCAGCTTCCCAAGCCTGATCAATGTCGAAGGCACACCTACCTATATCATGGTGCTCAAGGATGATAACGGCCTCGTCAAGATGTACGCAGCTGTCAACGTTGAACAGTACAACCTTGTCGCTACCGCTGCCACCCAGGCAGAATGCATTGACAAATACCGCACTTTGCTGCACATCGAAACCGGTACGGACGCAGATACATCCGCCTATGAAACAAAGACGATCACGATCAAAAAGATCCAGACGATCGATATCGACGGCAACACCTGGGTATATATCGCAGATGAAAACAACACTATCTACAAAGCCCTGTTCACCGATGTCATCGATCTGATCCTGCATGAGGCAGGCGATACGCTTACCATCCGTACCGATGGTACCTATTTCCTTCTGCAGTAAACACTGTTAGCAGTCTGGTCCATGCCAGGCTGCTTTTTTGTATAATATCTGTTTTTATTCCTTTTTCGCTGTTTTGAATATCCGTTTTTATTCCTTTTTCGGCATTTCGAGTATCCGATTTTATTCCTTTTTTATCTTTTTATATATCCGTTTTTATTCCCTTTTGCTAAAATACCTTCAGGAGTCATATCATATGCTGGAAAGAAAAATATATGCAGACCTTCTGCATTGGAAAAAAACACATACGCACACATGCCTGATGATCAAAGGCGCCAGACAAGTCGGGAAAACCTACATCATCCGGGAATTTGGCAAAAATGAATATGAATCTTTTATTGAAATCAATTTTCTGAGACAGAAAGATCTGAAAACCATATTTTCTGATGATCTGTCTGCAGACTCGATTTACAAAAGACTGACAGCACAGATGCAGAATATACGTCTGATTGAAAAGAAAACTCTGATTTTCCTCGATGAGATACAAGCCTGCGGGAATGCCAGAACAGCCATCAAGTTTCTCGCAGAAGATGGAAGATATGATGTCATCTCTTCCGGTTCTCTTCTGGGACTTACTTTTGGAGAAGATGGTGATCCGGATGTTGAAGAACCTGCTTCTGTACCTACCGGATATGAAGACTTTCTGACAATGTATTCTCTGGATTTTGAAGAGTACTTATGGGCTAACGGGTATAAAAATGCCATTCCAATTCTGAAAGAGCATTTCGATGAAAAGAAACCGATTCCTGCTGACATCAACAGGAAATATGAAGATCTGTTCCGGGAGTATATGGTGATAGGCGGAATGCCGGAAGTAGTAGATGACTTTGTAAAACATCATGATTTTAATATGGCTGCCGGAATACAGAACAGAATTCTGGAAGATTACAATTTTGATATTTCAAAACATGCCAAAGGTGCTGAAAAGATAAAAGTTAAAAAATGCTATGATGCAATTCCCAGACAACTGGCAAAAGAACTGAAGAAATTTCAATATGCAACGGTCGAAAAGGGAACAACATCTAAAAAATATGGAGACAGTGTTACATGGCTGATCGATTCCTCCCTTGTAAATGCCTCCTATAATGTACATGAAGCGTATATCCCTCTTATGGCAAATGCGGATGATACACAGTTCAAACTGTATTTCAATGATACTGGTCTGTTATGCGCTGTATATGGTTTTGAGACAAAGAGAGCTCTGCTGAATAATACGCTGAAAGGAAATGCCAAAGGCGGCATATACGAAAATGCAGTCAGTGAAGCCCTGGTAAAAAATGGATATAAGTTGTATTACTACAAACCAGATGATCATCGGGAAATAGAGTTCATCATTGAAAAATACGGTCAGGCTGTCCCCCTGGAAGTCAAAGCAGGGAACACCGCAACCGTATCACTCAATGGCTTTGTTAAAGAATATACACCTGTCATAGCTTATAAACTGGTAAATGGAAATATAGGGTTCCATGATGGAAAACTGACGCTTCCACATTACATGGTCATGTTTATCTGAAGGAAATACAGACAGCCGGGATTCCAGTTCCAGATGAAAGTATTTCAGTCTTTCCCGGACTTCTTTCAGATCGTTGGTCAGTGTAGAGCGGCTGATATATAGTTCATCGCAGATATCTTCCATTTTTATGAAATCACTGGCAGTAAGGAACTTGCGGATCAGATATTCCGCGCGTTCTTCCGAATAAATGGGTATGACCAGCTGCCGGTCGGCCTCTTCTTTCAGTTTCTGGTTAATATACTGATAGTACCGGTCTTCATCCAGTATTTCCAGATAATACCCCACCGCATGCACTGATCCGATCTCGATGCCATGTTCGCGCAGTTCTGCTTTGCTTTCCCGGATATCATTCCTTAGCGTCCGGGTAGTAATATTCAATTCTTCACACAATTGTGCACCAGGTACAGGTGCGTTTTTCCAATCCAGCAGACGGATCAGATGCAGGATACGCCGTTCATCCATTCGACACATTCCTCCTATTGAATAGTATATGTTAATACAAGAGGAAATACTCTCTTCCGGAAAGCATCCTATCCACGTATGCATCGTATTTCCGCTATGATGGATGCAGGAGGACATTATGAACACATACGAACTTATTACCACCCGCCGCAGCACCAGGCGTTTCAAAGATACAGCAGTCCCGGAAGAAGATCTGAATGAGATCATTGAAGCAGGACGCTTTGCGCCATCCGGCGGAAATAACCAGTCCACCCACTTTTTCGTTATTACCGACAAAGCGGTATTAGATAAACTGGCAGATATGGCACAGGCATCCTTTGCGGCAATGGAACTGAAAGAAGGCATGTATCCGTCTCTTGCCTCTTCGATCCACCAGTCCAAAAACGGCAATTACCGCTTCCATTACAACGCACCGGTATTGGTCGTACTGGCAAATCAGAAAGACTATGGCAATAATATCGCTGATTGTGCGTGTGCATTGGAAAATATGATGATCATGGCAAATGCACTGGATCTTGGCACATGCTGGATCAACCAGCTGAAGTGGCTAAATGAAGATCCCGGTGTACGGGAGCTGTTTGCTTCGTTTGGCGCAGAAGAAAACGAGCGCATCTATGGTGCACTCGCTATCGGATATGCGGATACCGAAGACGGTCTTCCGGTACGGACACCGCTTCCCCGCAAAGGCAATCCGGTTACGGTTATCTGATACAGGCGTCAATATGACTGTCTGGTGCAAGCATGCAGTCCCATGCCAACACAGCACCATCCATCCCGCTTTCTTCCAGAATATGCAGAGATTTCCGGATATAGGAAGGATCTGTTCTGGCAATATCTTCCCGGTAATTGATTTCAATTCCGGGATATTTTTTACAGGGAAGATCTGTAAACTCACTGACCTGCTGTTTCAGAAACGCATCATCATATATGCGTTTTGGATATTGCCTTGTATGCGGGAGATGCTGCAGCAATAAGCGGTATTCATACCCAATCCCTGCCGGCGCTTCCGTTCTGCGGTATAGCATCGGTTTGATGAAGTCTGCCTCTTTGCAGATCTCTCTGTAGAACTGGCCAGTGAACCGGGACAGCAGCGGGGCATACAGATCAAGACCGACCTGCAGTCCCCTGGCATGGAAATAGCGGCAGAGTGTCTGGATGCTTTCGGCAATATACTGTCCTTTCTGTGTAAAGAATTCTTCCGTCATGGGATCTTTGAAGACAAATCCCTTTCCTGCTTCATAGCCGCATGTTTCCAGCAATGCATCCCCTGCTTCTTTCAGGTGCTCTGCAAAGGCAGGTAATGAAAAGCCATGTTTCTGATAGATCTTCTGACAGGCGGGACAGCCGCAGCTCAGAACACCGGATACACCCCCGACAAACGACTGGGTCCGTATCTTATCCAGAAAGATGCCGTCAAACGGGCAGTCCGCAAAATATTCTTCATAGATTTCTTCCACATTGTGCAGATTGCGGACAGACAGCGGACAGCAGAATTGGAAATTCTCTCCTTCCTGCAAAGCCAGATGACCGACTGGATTTCCGAAAAGATCCACCAAAGGATCGCATTGCTTCAATTCATCTGTCTCAGAGAATACGGGCAGCCATAAGATCATTTCTTTCTGCCGGGAATGCAGGAATTCACCAACTGTCCGGTACAGGTCTGCATCAATATTCCATCCAATCAGGACAGCACGCACCGGCAGTTTCTCCATGATAACGGAAAGACGGTGTGTAATTGCTTCAGCGGTGTAATTGGCAGTCTGCCATCCCCCGGTAAAGATCTGCAGTATATATTCCATCGCTTCCTCCAAAAAGATCCTGCCCCGGGCAGGATCTTCACATATTACTTCGTCAGCATCCCCATGGCCTGCTCAAAGTTGACGCCATAGGTATTGTGGTTTTCTTCCGCCAGTGTCAGCCGGATGCTTTCACATACATAATCGCATGCCAATTGCACTGCATCTTCCAGCGCGCAGCCTTTGACCAGTGCACCGGTCAGTGTGCTTGCCCAGATGTCCCCGGTTCCGTGGAAGTGTTCGATCTGTTCTTCGGTATACCGGTAGAAGAAGGCATCTTTGGTACGGTCATAGCCATACGCACCCAGTGTCCCTTCACGGAAGGTAATACCTGTCAGGATCGCTACTTCCGGACCAAGCGCAGCCAGTTTCTTCAGTACATCCTTCACATAGTCTTCGTCATAGCTTTCCGCATATGGAATGTCCAGCAGGAAGGACGCTTCGGTCATATTCGGGCAGATGATATTTGCCTTCGCACAGAGCTTTGCCATGCCTTTGGCAAATTCCGGGGAAAAGCCTGTGTAGAGCTTTCCGTTATCTGCCATGCACGGGTCAATGATGACCGGCTTGCCCTGTCCAAAGGTATCGATCAGTTCTGCTGCGATATCCAACTGTTCAAACGAACCCAGATAGCCGGTATATACGGCATCAAACGTAAAGCCTTCCTTCTTCCAGTGCGCAATGATCGCTCTGAGATCTGCAGTCAGATCATGGAAGGTAAAGCCCTGAAACATCGTATGAGTGGACAGGACCGCCGTCGGAAGGATGACCGCTTCCGCACCAAGTGCAGAAAGAATCGGCAAAGCAACGGTTAAAGAGCATTTCCCGGCGCAGGAGATATCCTGCATTGTTACAACGCGCTTCATAATGTCTCCCCGATATACGCTTCTACATCCGCCATGTTAGCAGTCGGTTCAAAACGCTTGATGCAATTGCCTTCACGGTCAATCACAAATTTTGTGAAGTTCCACTTAATGGACGGATTGGACGCATAGTTGGGATCCATCTTTGCCAAATGTTTCTCCATGAATTCCACCGGTACCAGTTCGCCGCCGGTCAGTCCGGCAAAGCCCTGCTGGCTCTTCAGCCATGTATACAGCGGCAGTTCATTGTCACCGTTGACATCGGATTTATGCATCTGCGGGAACTGTGTCTTGTAGTGCAGCGTGCAGAACTGGGTAATTTCTTCATCTGTGCCCGGTGCCTGTGCACCAAACTGATTACATGGGATATCCAGGATCTCCAGTCCGCGGTCCTTATATGTTTCATAGATTCGTTCCAGTGCTTCATACTGCGGTGTAAAGCCGCATCCGGTAGCGGTATTCACGACCAGTACAACTTTTCCCTCATAATCTTTCAGGGGTACTTCATTGCCTTTACGGTCGGTTACAGCAAAATCATAGAAATTCATAGTCATAACCTCCTGTTTAACCGTATTTTATACAGATTAAACACCGGATACCACTGTTTTGCCAAATAATCCCATATGCCTTTCTGATTACCGGTTATTGGGCACTCATATACAATACACTGCCATGGATCTGTGTATTTACTTCCACGATCATGGTACGCATGGCTTTGCGTGTGGGATAGCGGATATACCATTTCTGCAGGAATTCTTCTGCCAATGGCTTCGCACCGGGTATCTCTGCAAGCATGGCAACATACTTCTTCATTTCTTCATAGAGGCTTTTGTTGGGATAGCGCAATTGCAGCTGTTCCAGATGCCGCACATACAGTTTTGCCAATTGGGCAGGACGTGCTTCTTTCAATATGCTGTAGTAGGTATCTGCTACACTGATGCGGCATCCTTCCAATGACGCAGCCAGTTCATCATACATGCCTTCTTCGCAATACATCTGCGGCTTTATATAGGGAAACCGGTGCAGGATGTCATCCCGTATCGTTTCCCACTCTGCCGGATCACATATGGCTTTGAGATCATGCAGGTCCTGCCAGTTGGGACTCTGGCTGAGACGTATGGTTTCCTTCAGCCAGTGAGCAGCTCCCTCTGTATCCTGCGTCTTCCGGCATACCTGTGATAGATGACGTGCGGTTTCCTCCCGTTCATACGAAGCACACTGTTCATACCGCTTCAGCAGGATGTCCCGTGCCCTTTGCCAGTCCTGTGCCTCTTCGGCTTCTTTCAGGCGGATATCCAGGACTTCCTTTTCATCTTCGTGGGCATTCAGCCAGTCGTCGTATTCCTTTGGATCCCGCTTCATTTCTTCCAGAAGCGAGCGGTACTGTTCCAGCAGGGAGGCAAGGCTGCAGCACCTCTCTGCGGCATCATCCATCTGTTTCAATACTTCCGCATACAGTACTTTCTTATGGGCATCGTCCGCAAATCCATCCAGGAAGAGATTCGCAATGGTATCTGCCTGCACCAGTTCTTCCCGGTTATCGTACAATGTGCTGATCCAGGCACAGAGCTCTCTGCGTACTGTGTCAGAGGCATTTTCCCGCAGATGACGGAAGCGGTCTTCCATTGCCCAGTACAATTCGTATCCTGCTTCATCTGCTTCATTCAGATCCACGTCTTCCAGTACGAAGAATGCTTTCTTCATGACCATGAATGCACCTTCACCGTTGCCTGCTTTCAAAAGCGGGTCCATCGTTTCATCCACGATCTGCAGAAAGCCATCCGCAAAACGCTCGGTCAACTGCCATGGCACCGTTTGACCATCGTATGTATTGCGGGATACCAGATCATCAAAGCGGCGTTCGATACGGTCGGTGGACAGGATATGCCCGATGGATTCCCCGACGTCTATGGCATCTTCTGTTTCTTCAATGGAATACAGGACCGCTGCCATATGTTTGCAATACTCCCCTCTGCAGGAATATGGGCATGTACACTCCATGCCGATAACCTGTCCTCCGCATAGATCGATCGTTACTTCATAGTCCTCTGTACCATAAACCGCTGCCGTACAGATTCTTCCATTGTTTTCCAGAATATCCACACGTCCTTCTTCATAGTATTCTTCGCCCCGCTCCAGAATATGCGGCCGGAACATATTTCTCCATGTACGCTTCATTGCCGGTTCCTCCTGTACCCATACCATACGCCTCTGAAGCAAATTCACTGTACAGATACAGGCACAGTGATATATATGAAACAAACTATACAGATATACGTATTTGCGGATATCTTTACAGCCGTACAGAATATGCTAATATGAATTCAAGTGAGGGAGTAACAGACAGAGAATTCTGTCGGGAATGATCATCATCACGGCAATGCCTGGTCATCCCACCCATGTGAGACTCACATAACAGTACATACTGTATGTGAGATCGTCCTTGTTCTGATCGGATACGGTATGTGCCGTATCCGTTTTCTAATTACAGGAGGAAAAGAACATGATGCGTTCAAGAGCGGAATTAAAACAACAGGCTAAATCCTATCTGCACCAGATGTGGCTGCCCATGGTGGGTGTCGGTTTCGTGCTTGCTTTGATCGGCGGTGCATTCACCCGCAGCAACACCACGGATCCCTACAACTACCAGGAAGGCATTACGATCCATTTCGGTCCCTGGCACTGGCACTACACCAACCCCAATTTCGTGCTCAGTGCATTTGTGTTGATCCTGGCAGTGGCAGCGATCGTTGCGGCTGTATTGATCGCCGTTTATTTGAAGAATCCGGTGGAATACGGCTGTAAGTCCTGGTTCCGTCACGTCACTGACGGCACACAGGACGGACGCGTACTCAGTGCATTCAATTCCCCGGACTACCACCGGATCGTCGTCACATTATTCAAACGGGATCTTTCCATCTTCTTATGGAGTCTGTGCTTCCTGATCCCGGGATTCATCAAGCACTATCAGTACTACTTTGTCCCGCAATTGCTGGAAGATCATCCGGAGCTCACACCGGATGAGATCCTGGCACTGTCTTCCGAGATGACCATGGGGCATAAAACAGATCTGTTTCTGTTTGATCTGTCCTACTTTGGATGGTATCTGCTGGAGAGTATTACATGGGGACTTTCCGGTATCCTGTACAGCTATCCCTATAAGTACATGACCCAGCAATTGATGTATCTGGACTATCAGGAATGCGGCATGGATCCGTATTATGCACCGGAAGAAGATCCGTATGTGGATGACTTCCGTTAAGGAGAAGAAACTATGACAGGCTTCGGCTTTGGTTTTTCGGCATTCCAGACAATGTTCTTCCTGACATTCGGACTGGTATTATGCGTATTTATCTTTGTGATCGTACGCGGCATCATGCAGTGGAATCACAACAACCATCAGCCCATATTGACGGTGGATGCGGCTGTTGTGGCAAAGCGCACGGATGTAACACATCACCGCTCCAGCACCACATCCATGTATCATTCTTCGACATGGTATTATGTGACATTCGAAGTGGAAAGCCGCGACCGGATGGAATTCAGCGTGGATGGCCAGGAATACGGCATGTTGGCGGAAGGGGACTATGGACGTCTTACGTTCCAGGGAACACGCTATCTTGGCTTTGAAAGAAACTGAGCATAAAAATGGCGGAATCACATTCATCCGCCATTTTCTTATGCACAGGTCAGTACCCGGTTCTTCCGGATCAGACGCAGGATGCGCCATACTGCCCCGGAAATACCGGGATGAGAACCAGACGTATTCAATACACTGTGCCGCATCTCTGCATACCGGAACCCAATTACTTCTCCCGTCTGTTTCGAACCGAGTATGGCATGTCCCCCAGCCAATACCGTTCAATGACTACTTAGCCATCTCACTGCCAAGGGCATAGATCTTCTCGCACTCTTTCGGGAAGACCGTCTCATGGCGCTTCTGCTTCGCTATTGGATCAAACAAGGACCATTCCCAGTCCGTCTTGCTGTAGTCCTTTAACTGCAATGTATTGCCGCAGCGGAACACCTTCGTCGGTCCGACAAACCGGTCCAGCGTGCCCTTGTAATTGTTCATGATATCCTGATACATCATGTCCGGTGCATTGCTTGTCATCACCAGTAATACCGGCACAGGGTGGTCGTTGCAGCATGGCGTCTCTTTATTATAGGTCAGATTCTGGAAGATCAGACGCTCATACAATGCGCGGAACATTGCCGTCATATCACCCAGATAATTCGGAGAACCAATGATCACACCATCTGCTTCCCGGATGGCATCCAATACCGGTGTCAGACCGTCCCGGCAGATGCAGTGTCCCTTGAATTTCTCTTTTTTACAGCCAAAGCAGGAAATGCATCCGGTGAGTTTCTCCAGACGGTACAGATCAAAGAACTGTACTTCTGCACCGGCATCCTCTGCCCCTCTGGCTGCCTCTTTTAATAATGTATCGGTATTCCAGCCCTTCCGCGGACCGGCATTTACAACAACGATCTTCTTTGGCATCATGTCCCCTTATCTGGTAATTGTTACTGTCGCAATGTATTCCATATTTTCATCCGCCGGGATCGCAGGATCTTCCACACTCACTGCGCCTTCCACAAAACGCATGAAATGATACAGGGCAATGCCCAGATCGATCTTCTGCATATCTTCACCGACTTCCGTGCTGTATCCCTTGTCATGACGCACATAGAAGTGGTACTTGTCCCCTGTGCGCAGAATGCGCCATGGCTGCTTATTGACCGCAGACGGAGCAAGACGCACTGCTTCCAGTGCCTGTGCCACATCCGGATCCTCACTCACAAGCGGCGTATTCCAGTCCCCGTCAAAGAA
Source organism: Solobacterium sp. (assembly GCA_017539385.1). Lineage (GTDB taxonomy): Bacteria > Bacillota_I > Bacilli_A > Erysipelotrichales > Erysipelotrichaceae > Bulleidia. The sequence goes on from JAFYHC010000075.1 coordinate 30,038, forward strand.
CAGATCACTTGCTTTCTTACGGTGATCGGCACGTACGCCCTTGCGCATCGCCGCTTCCCGGAATGACATCTTCGCAGCCGGATACCCCACCGGAGAAATGCAGCACATGACTTCTCCTTCCTGCAGATACGCAGCCTTTTCAAAGTCTTCCCGCTTCATCGTTCCGCCGATCCACGTTGTTCCAATGCCCAGCGACCATGCATACAGCACAAACTGTTCAAAGGCATAGCCAAACGCTTCTTCCGCATGTTTTACCTTCGGCACCTTCGCAGCCACATACATCTTTTCTCCCCGGATCACCGGTGTGGACAGCTTGTACTCCTCTGTATCCAGGAAAACAAACTCTACCGGGATCCGCCATGGATTCGCAATACTGTCAATATACTCCGCCAGTTTTCCGAGATGTTCCATCTCCAGCATTCTTCCGTCAAACGTACGTACGCTTCTGCGTGTACGGATCACTTCCATCCAGTCCATCATCCACCTCACTTTGTTTCAGCATACCACACTGCCTGCATTTTATCGGATCCAATACCTGTAAAAATATTTTTCGGAATTCTGTGACGTGTCTGCCTTTTTTCCTGTGTATGTAGGTGTAAGGCATCATAAGAATGCCGGAGGTAAAGAATATGACAAAGAAAGTAGTTACAGCATTATCTGCTCTTACCATGTTACTCACAGCTGCAGGATGTTCTGTACAGGCATATGACAAAGACGCAGAACCTGCAGAAAGAGAAATCGTCGGCGGATGTACCGAGGAAGACGGTGCAATCACCGATGAACTGAAAGAACTGTTCGACAAAGCATTCGGCCAGCTGATTGGTGTCAGTTATAAGCCGATCCGTCTGATCAGCACCCAGCTTGTCAGCGGAAAGAATTACAAATTCCTCTGTGAGGCAACCTTGCCCGGTCAGAATTCCGATCCGGTGATGAAAGTCGTCACGATCTATGTGGATCTGCAGGGCAATACTTCGATTCTGTCGATCGAAGACCCGGAAGAAGAAACTGCAGGCACCCAGATCGCCAATCCGTTTGAAGAAGCAGACACGATTGAAGAAGCAGAAGAACATGTTGAATTTGAATTCGACATTCCCTTCTCTTTCGAAGACTTCGACATCGAGGACATCTCCTTCATTTCCGAATACATGATCCAGGTCACCTATGGCGAAGACAACGACATCACCATCCGCAAAGCCAAAGACACAGAAGACATTTCCGGTGATTACAACGTCTATGAGAAAAACGAATCCTTCATGGTCGACGATGTGACTGTCTACGTCCACAGCAACGCCGACGGGATCCACGTCATCACCTGGACAAACAACGGCTTCTCCTATGCCATCACATCCCAGAAGGGCATTACCGGAGAACTTGCCGATCTGATCCATGAGTTCATGCA
>JAFYHC010000076.1 GCA_017539385.1 Solobacterium sp.
ACTTGCAAGAAGAATGATAAGCGATGTTCTTGCGCAGACCGGTATAACCGCAACAGCAGGGATAGGCACAAATATGTATCTGGCAAAGGTCGCAATGGATATCGTTGCCAAGAAAGCACCGGCTGACAAAGACGGTGTGCGCATTGCAGAACTCAATGAAGAAAGCTACCGGTATCTGCTCTGGGATCATATGCCGCTGACCGATTTCTGGCAGATGGGACCGGGCAAATCCGCCCGTCTGGAGCGGATCGGCGTCAAAACGATGGGACAATTGGCGGCGCTTTCGCAGGCGGATGAAGAATGGCTGTACAAAACATTCGGCATCGATGCTGAGATCCTGATCGATCATGCCTGGGGACTGGAACCAGTCACCATGAAGGATATTAAATCCTATCACTCTTCCGGCCACAGCCTGAGCAGCGGCCAGGTACTTCCCCGTCCCTATGCGTTTGCGGAGGCACGTCTGATCTTTCTGGAGATGGTCGACGGACTGTGTGCGGATCTGGTCGAAAAGAATCTGACGAGCCGCAGTCTCTCCTTCTGGATCAGCTATGATCCGCTGTCTCTGGAGAAGAATCCTGATTATACCGGGCCCGTCGTGCTGGATTATTACGGCCGTCTGCACCCGAAGCATACCGGCGGCACAGTCCGCTTTCATAACCGCACCAACAGCCGGCAGATGATCGCCGCTGCACTTGCGGCACTGTTTGACCGCCGCGTCAATCCGGACTTCTATGTCCGCCGCCTTGGTGTCTGTGCAGACGATACTGCATACGGAACCGTCTGCCTGCAGATGGATCTGTTTACCGATTATGATGCGCTGGAAAAAGAAGCACGCGTACAGAAAGCCATCCTGCTGATCCGCAGGAAATATGGAAAAAATGCCGTTCTGAAAGGAATGAACCTCATGGACGGCGGCACTGCAAAAGAAAGAAATGAGCAGATCGGAGGACACCGTGCATAACGCATAAAGTCTCCCTTCTGCCAAAAGGAGACCATACTATGTCAGAAAATGCTGAAATCGGCGTCATGCCGCAGCCGGCAGATTTTAAATATGCCCGCATTGCGGAAAGAGGCCGTCCCGTTCATAACGGGGATTACTTTTCCATCCGCCATCCGCACATGAGCTATGCCAAGCGTGCCAAGATCTTTGCGCCGTTTGCGGCACTGCGCGGCTTTGATTTTGAGATCCTGTGCAAAGACATTCACTATGAAGAGAAACGGGAGCTGACCCTGCAGCAAAGCGAAGCACTCAATGACACACTGCACTTTCTGCATAACGCTGCCCGCAACCGCCACATGGTCGTCTGTTCCCCGGTCACGATCACCGTGGAATATTACATTCCCTGTTCCGACGTGCATCACGAAGATTACCGGAAAAAAGGCAGCTACATCCTGCAAAGCGGCGTCCTGCAGTATGTTGATGAGATCACGAAAACGATCCGGATCGATGATACGGTCATTGCCTTTGCGGATCTTTACCGCATCATTCTTCCGGAAGAGATGCGCTGAGCCGGTCTCATTCTTCCGCAAACAGGTCCTGCAGGATCCGTTCACGGTAATTCAGAAACAGTTTTGTCAGACGATAGCTGTCCGTATCCTCCCATGCGATCGGATGGATCGGACCGTCATCAAATGTCAGGATCTCCGCATCCGGATACCCCATCAGGATAGGCGAATGCGTAACGATCAGAAACTGGGATCCATTCTGCACGGAACGGTGGATCACTGACAGCAGTGCCATCTGCCGCTGTACGGAAAGAGCAGCCTCCGGTTCATCCAGCAGATAGAGTCCGCGGTTTTCAAACTTATCCACAGCCAGGCCAAGAAAGCTTTCTCCATGCGACATGCTGTGATATTCCGCCGACTGGACACCGCCGATCCGCGCATATTCTTCTTCCTGTGTCGCAACATTGAAGAAGCTTTCCGCCCGCAGGAAATATCCCCACTTCTCCCGGCGTCCGCCGCGGATCAGCGAACTGTACTCCTGCAGTGCTGAATGCGCATTGTAGGTGGAAAAGCTGTAATTTTTGGATCCGCCCTCCGCATTGAACCCGGCATTTTCCGCAACTGCCTCCAGCAGCGTGGATTTCCCGCTTCCGTTTTCTCCGGTAAAAACGGTTACCGGCGAACGGAAAGATACTTCTGTCACATTATGCAGCGCATCGATCTCACGCAGATAGCTGTTTTCCGGAATCTCTTCCCAGTGAATCTCAATACTGCGTATGAACTGGTCTTTCGATAAATCTCTTTTTGTCATAGTTTCAGTATACTTCAGCCAAATAGACTGTAAAACTGCCGTGTCATGAAAAAACCGCATTCCCTGCGGAATACGGTCAATCGTGTTCAGGCTGTAATAGTTTCTGCTGTTTCAGATGGATCTGCCTGCTCTGTATCCGGCGTCTCTTCCGGTACATCCTGCGGCATATCTTCCGGTTTTTCACCCATCGGCGGGCGCGGGCCATGCGGACCGTGACCATGCGGAGGTCTTGGACCGTCCGGTCTTTCGCCCTTCGGCGGACGCGGACCATGCGGACCATGGCCGTGCGGGGGACGCGGACCTTCCGGACGTTCTCCTTCCGGCGGGAATTCACCTTCCGGCATGTCTTCCGGTGTTTCCGGCATTTCCGGAACTTCTTCCGTCATCTCTTCTGTGATTTCTTCGGTTTCGTTCAGTGTTTCTTTGATTTCGTCAGACATGTTTGATTTCCTCTCTTATGAAGAAAGAATGCCGCACATGCATGAAGTGTGTATGAACGAAATCTGAAGATTGCATGAACATTAAGCAAGTTTTTTCAAGACAGCTTCCAGTGCCGGTACAGCGGCTTCTGCAAACGTCGGGTGGCCATGAATGACCGCAAGCATCTGCTCTGCCGTCAGTTTTGCATGCACTGCCAGGGCAAACTCCTGGATCAGATCCGTTGCCCGCTCACACATCATGACAGCACCAAGAATGCGGCCGGTCTGCTTTTCCGCCACGACCTTGATAAAGCCGCGCTCTCCGCCCTGAATCAAAGAACGTGCATTGGAAAGTGTATTCGCTTTCCCGCTGACGGCCGCAATGCCAGCAGCTGCCGCACCTTTTTCGTCCAGGCCGACCGATGCGATCTCCGGCGAAGTATAGACACCGGACGGAATGCAGGAAAGATCACGCGGGAATGGCTTTCCGCAGATTGAAGCCACCGCATTCACTGCCATCGCCATTGCGGAATGGGCCAATTGCGGATACTTGCCGGCGCAGTCTCCAATCGCATAGATATGCGGACAGGATGTGCGGAAGTGATCATCGATGACCAGGCGGCCTTTCTCCATGAGCGGCGGATCGATTTCAAAGACATCGGTTACTGCTTTTCTTCCTGCCGCAAGCAGAACCGCTTCTGCTTCAACTGTCTTCTCAGCACCCTTTTCTTCATAGGTGATCCTGCAGGCAGCATCGATTTCTTCGATTTGCCGGACAAAGGCGCGCACATGCGTCTCGATGCCGCGCTTTTTCATCAGCAGTGCAAGACTTCTTCCGACTTCACTGTCCATCGTAGGCAAAAGTGTATCCATCGCTTCCAGGATCGTAACCTTTGCGCCAAAGGATTCATAGATCCCTGCGATCTCACAGCCGATCACCCCGCCGCCGATAATGACAAGACTGTCGTATTGCGGCAGATCACGCAGGATATCATCACTTGTGATGACACGCGAAAGATCTGCACCGGGAATCGGAAGCCGTGCCGGAACGGAGCCGGAAGCGATCAGAATCGAATCTGCAGTATACTCGTTTCCCTGGGCAGTGACTGTATGTTCGCCAGTGATCGAAGCATGTGCATGGATCACCTCGATCTTCGCAGCCTTCAGCTGTTTTTCCAGGCCTTCCCGCTGGATGCGGACGATCTCTTCTTTCTTTGCCTTCAGTGCCTCGCGGTCGATCACGACAGCACCTTCAGTCCTGAGTCCGTCTTTTCCTTCCCGCACAGCACGCAGAAGATCGGCACTATGAACGAGTGTTTTCGTTGGAATACAGCCGCGGTTCAGGCATGTGCCGCCGGCTTCTCTTTCTTCAAACAGGCATACTTTCAGGGCGTTTGCCGCCGCTTCAAAAGCAGCTGTATAGCCGCCCGGGCCGCCGCCGATAATGATCAGATCATACTGCATCTTCTTCCTCCCTCTGCAGCCAGGCTGTTACATCATTGCGGATCATTGTATCCGGCAGCTGCATCAGCCTGCGGCAGATCTCATCTGTCTGATACCTGCAGCCGGTTAAACTCGCGGCTGCGGCATCGATCGTATCCGGTTCCATCGAATCCGACCAAATGGAAACATCGCTGATAATTCCATGCACAACATGGAACTCCATGCGTATTCCACCCCATGGGAACCGGTGCTCTTTTACTTCTTCAAAGGGAACTTCTTTTCCCCGGATCCATTCTGCAGATCCAAACTGCATGATCTTCTCATGCAGAATCGTTTCATCCGGCATGGGTATTTCTTCCGCTGCGCATTCATAGAACGCTTCACATGCGCGGATGATCGCTGCAGATGCATCTTCAACACTCAGCGATGGGCAGACTTCTTTCAGATTCATGACACGGCTGCGGATGGAATCCACACCGCGTGCTCTCAGTTTCTTTTCGTCCGCCCGCAGATACCTCTTCATCGCCGCCATATCCGTATCGATCAACAGTGTCCCATGGTGCAAAGATACCCCGTTGTGATGATAATAGGCATTTCCGGATACCTTGCGTCCCTGACACAGGACATCATTGCGGCCGGAAACGGCAGCCTCGATTCCCAACTGCGCAAGTGCGCTGCAGAGAATTTCCGTCTGCCGTTTCACATCGTAATTATCATCGTGCGCGATGAAGGAAAAATTCAGATTGCCAAGATCATGGTAGACTGCCCCGCCCCCGGAAGAACGGCGTACGATCTGTATGCCGTCCTGTTCAATGCGGGCAAGTTCGCATTCTTTGCGAAGATTCTGATTTTTCCCAATCACGATCGTTCTGTCATTCTGCCAGAGATACAGAATCATCTCCTCAGGACCGACAAGGTCCATTAACAGCGATTCCAGCGCCAGATTGCGCACCGGATCACTGCCTGCGGAATGAATGACAGAGAGCTGTTTAATCATCGAGCGGAATGCGCAGGACCGGGTGACGTGCTGCCTTGACTTCATCCGGGCGCTTGATCGGTGAATGATGCGGAGCACCATGGAGGTACTCTGGATCCTCGTGTGCTTTCTTCCAGACATCCAGGAAGATCTCTGCTACATGATCCAGTGTCTCTTTGGACTCTGTCTCCGTCGGTTCCACCATCAGTGCTTCATGCACATTGAGCGGGAAGTACATCGTCGGAGGATGAATGCCGTAATCCTGCAGTGCTTTGGCAACATCCATTGCACTGACGCCGATCTCCTTCTTCAGTCCTTCCAGCGTCAGAACGAACTCATGCATACAGATGCCCTTATGCGCCAGTTCGTACGTATCTTCCAGTTTATGCTTCAGATAGTTTGCATTCAGTACGGAGTTCATTGCGACTTCCGGTACGCCCTGTTTTCCAAGTGTTGTCAGGTATGTGAAAGCCTTGACGACAACGAGGAAGTTGCCATGGAAGCTGCGGACCGCACCAATGCTTTCTTCTGAACGCTTCTGCCATGCATATGCGCCATCCTGTTCGACGATGCGTTCACCAGGCAGATACGGTTCCAGGAACGCCTTACAGCCGACTGGACCGCTTCCCGGACCGCCGCCGCCATGCGGGGTCGAGAAGGATTTATGCAGATTCAGATGAATGCAGTCAAATCCCATATCGCCGGGACGGACGATGCCCATGACAGGATTCAGATTTGCGCCGTCGTAATAGCATAAGCCGCCGGCCGCATGAACGATCTCCGTGATCTCGTGAATATTGCGGTCAAAGATACCGAGTGTATTCGGATTTGTCAGCATCAGTCCGGCTGTATCTTCTCCGCATACTTCTCTCAGTTTTTCCAGATCCACGCAGCCGTCTTCCGCCGAAGGAATATTGACGACGGTAAAGCCGCACATTGCCGAACTGGCCGGATTGGTTCCATGAGCGGAGTCCGGCACAATGATCTTCGTCCGCTCCGGATGTCCGTTTTGTTCATGGTACCGCTTGATCAGCATTAATCCTGTCAATTCACCATGCGCACCCGCTGCCGGCTGGAATGTCATTGCATTCATGCCGGTGATCTCGCAGAGATACTGTTCTGCTGTATGAAGCAGTCTCAGGCATCCCTGCGCATGATCCTGCGTCGGATGGATATTGGCAAAGCCATCCAGTGCAGCTGCCCGTTCATTGATCTTCGGATTGTATTTCATTGTACAGGAGCCAAGCGGATAGAATCCGTCATTGACACCGAATGTCTGTTTTGCAAGTTCTGTATAGTGCCGGCTGATATCTGTTTCGGAAAGTTCCGGCAGATGCAGTGCTTTCTGACGTGTTTCCGATGGAGTCTGTACATCTACATCACACGGCGGCAGGATCGAGCAGTGTCTTCCTGCTACGCTTCTGTCAAACAGAGTCTTCATGCGGACACCTCCTTTACAAGAGCATCGATCTCTTCTTTGGTATTCGCCTCCGTAACACACCAGAGAATTCCGCCTTCCACCGGCATGCCGCCAAGGATTCCCTTCGCATCCAGTTTCTTCAGAAGTTCCTGCGGGTTATCACAGACTGTCACGAATTCCTGGAAGAAGTCAGCTTCATACATGCGCTTCAGGCCAATGCGTTCAAACTGCTGGGCCAGGTAATGCGATTTGCTGTAGCACTGACGGGCAGCTTCCTGCATGCCGTCCGGTCCCATAGCGGCCAGATATACCGATGCGGTCATTGCACAAAGTGCTTCATTGGAGCAGATATTGGAAGATGCCTTTTCACGGCGGATATGCTGTTCACGTGCCTGCAGTGTCAATACATACGCCTTGTTTCCTTCTGCATCCGTTGTTTCACCGACGATGCGGCCTGGCAGTTTGCGCATCATTTTGGATGTAGCTGCCATGAATCCAAGATACGGTCCGCCATACGACAGCGGCATACCCAGAGGCTGTCCTTCACCGATGGCAATATCTGCACCATACTCAGCAGGAGAAGGCAAAAGACACATGGCAAAGGGATCCATGCTCAAAACAAATGTCATTCCATTTGCGTGTGCGCATTCACCGGCAGCCCTTGCATCTTCGATGATTCCCAGATAGTTAGGCTGCTGAAGGATCAGACAGGATGCGCCTTCTGCTTCAACGGAAGAGAAGTCTGTCTTACCGTCTTTAAGCGGCAGAACAACGACTTCATCCTGGGCAGCCCAGCAATATGTCTTAACGACCTGCAGGGTATCCGGATGAACACCGGCAGAGATATATACTTTCTTCTTTTTCGGCGTACGGCACATGGAAGCCGCTTCCGCCGCAGCCACTGCACCGTCATATACCGACGCATTGGCCACATCCATGCCGGTCAGTTCACAGATCATCGTCTGGTATTCAAAGATCGACTGCAGCACACCTTGCGAGATCTCTGCCTGATATGGTGTATAGGCAGTAACAAATTCCTCTTTGTTTACAACGCTCTGCACAATGGCAGGAATGTAGTGCCGGTACGCTCCAGCCCCGCGGAAGATCGAAAGATACTCTTTGTTCTCTTTCGCCAGCGCTTTTAAAATACGGTCTGTTTCCAGCTCACTCTTCCCATCCGGAAGATTCAGAGGTGCTTTCAGCTTCAGCTCATCCGGAATATCCCGGTAGAGATCTTCCATGGAGGAGAAGCCGGCTTCCCTCAGCATTTCTTCCTGCTGTGATCTGGTTGAGGGAACATAGCTTCCCATATCAGTTACCCTCTTCGGCGCAGATTTTCTCGTATGTTTCAGCGTCAACCAGGTCTTCGGTATCGTGGACATCGCTCAGACGGAACAGCCATGCGCCGTATGGATCTTCATTGATCTTTTCCGGGGCATCCAGCAGTTCTTCATTGATCTCTGTAACGGTGCCGCTGACTGGTGCATATACATCGGAGACAGCCTTTACGGACTCTACATCGCAGATCGTTTCGCCCTTGACGGCTTCTGCATCCACTTCCGGCAGATTGACAAATACGAGGTCTCCCAGCGCATCCTGTGCAAAATCGCTCAGTCCGACTTCGCATTCCGTATCGGATGTAAAGCGTACCCACTCATGTGTTTTGACATACTTCAGTTCAACAGGTGTTTTCATAATGACTTATTCTCCTTTATTTACTTTTTATAAAACGGCAGTTCTGCAACAACGCCTTCAATTTTTCTTCCGCGCACATCGACCAGTACTTTCGTGCCGACTTCATACGCCTTGTCTGTTAACGCCATGGCATAGGCACCTTTGAGGTATGGGCAGTGCGTTCCGGATGTGACATGGCCGATCTTCTCATCACCGATATAGACATCACAATGTTCACGGGCAATGCCTCTGCCGGTGATCTGAATACCAATGCGGTGACGGTTGGTCCGGTTCAGAATACCTTCCCGTCCGATGAATTCCTTGTTCAGTTTGACGCCGAAGTCAAGGCCGGCTTCCAGCGGACTGATTGTCGCGTCCATTTCATGTCCATACAGCGGCATGCCGGCTTCCAGTCTCAATGTATCCCGCGCACCAAGACCGCACGGAATCACTCGTTCATCCTGCAGGATCGTGCGCCACAGGAAGACTGCATCTTCCGGACGGCAGTAGATTTCAAAGCCATAGGAACCGGTGTAGCCGGTCTGGGAAAGGATGACTGGCTTTCCGCAGATCTCAGTATCGATGAAACTGTAGTACTTCTGCGGCAGTTCCGTGTAGGAACTGAGGATATCACCGCTCAGCGGTCCCTGCAGTGCCAGCTGGGCATATTGGTCGGAAACGTCTTCAAATACAACATCTCCCTGCAGGTGTTCGCGGATCCATGCGACATCTTTGTGCCGGTTTGCGGCATTGACGACCACGAAGAAATCCTCTTCCCCGCGGCGGTAAACGATCAGATCATCGACGCATCCGCCGTCCTCATAGCACATGACGCCATAGCGCACTCTGCCATTTTTCAGATTCGTATAGTCGTTGGTAAAAATGCGGTTCAGATTGTCTAAGGCATCCGGCCCTTTAAATGTCACTTCACCCATGTGTGAAACATCAAAAAGACCGGCCTTTTCACGCACTGCCATGTGTTCGCGGATCACACCGGTCGGATACTGCACGGGAAGCAGATAACCGGCAAAATCCACGATTCTTCCTTCCAAAGCAACGTGTTCCTCATAAAGAGGTGTTTTCTCTGCCATATTGTAAAATTCCTCCAGATTATTGATCAGTACTTCTTTCTTTCATTGTATCCCAAAAGCAGACAAATGACGCATAAAGAGGCGTGAAAATATTCGCGGCTGAAATTTCTGAAACTTCCATTTCAGAAATGAAAACTTGCACATTTTCTTTTCTTCAGGCAGTGCAGAAATTCGATGGTACAATCGTCTTATGAAAACAAAAAGAAGATTAAAACCATGGGTCAGGATCCTTCTGCTCGTACTGGCATGTGCGTGCGGATTCCTGCTGATTCGTGCATTCCTGCCCAAAGGAGAAAAAACACCGGAAGAACCGGTGCAGACCGCAGAAACCACGCCCGAGCCGACGCCGGAACCTACTCCAACACCAGAGCCGCAGCCAACCGTGAAGACACTGTCTCTTTATATGCTTGGTGACGCACTGGTCCAGCAGCCCAATTCGTGGGACGCGGAGCGGGCAGACGGAAGTTATGACTGGGCACCGCAGATGGACGGTATCGCAGATCCGGCCAAAAACTATGATCTGGCATTCTATAACCAGGAATGCATTCTGGGAGGCGATCATCTTGGCATAACGCCTTTCCCCCATTTCAACTGTCCGCAGTCCTATGGCGATTACATGGTATCCAAAGGCTTCAATCTGATTTCGGTTGCCAACAACCATTCTCTGGATAAAGGCGAAGAAGCCTGCGAGAATTCGCATGCATTCTGGGCCGCAAAAGAAGGTGTGGTGACTTCGGGTATGAACATGAGTCAGGAAGAGCGTTCCGCAATTCCCATCTATGAGAAAAACGGGATCACATATGCCTTCACCGCATGGACATATGACATGAACGGATGGCAGCCGCCGGCAGGCAGAGAATACATGATCAACAAATACCGCGGACACGAGGAAGAACTGCTGAACTGGGTCAAAAGCGCAAAAGAACAGGCAGACTTCGTGATCGTCTCCATGCATTGGGGCACGGAATATACCCATAATCCGGATGAAGAGCAGATGCGCCTTGCACAGCAGCTCTCAGATGCCGGTGCCGATGTCATCATCGGCAATCACGCCCATCACAGTCAGCCGATCCAATGGCTCAATGACCGGACGATCTGCTTCTATGCGCTTGGAAATATGCTGAGTGCACAGACATGGCAGGGTTTCTCTTCCTTTGAAGAACTGAACACCGGAATTGCGGCATCCCTGGTCATGGAAAAGATCGAATATCCAGACGGAACAGTCACGAAGCAGCTACGGGATGTCAAAGCAGATCTGATCTTCACCTGGCATACCGGTGACTATGAACATATGTATTCCGCCTTCTATAAAGATCTGACGGATGAACAGCTGCCGGATCATGATTACTGGTACCAGTGGCATATTGACAATGTCGTGCATGCAATGAGCGGTTCGATCGAGATCGGGCTGTGAGATCTGACCATTAAAAAAGAGGATTCAGTGAGAGAATCCTCTGTGACCGTATACTTTGAGATGGTTTAATGCATCATCCAGTGATTTGAACTCCTCATCAGAAAGTTCTACTTCGGACGCATCCAGATTTTCCAGGATGCGTTCTTTATTTTTCGAACCTGGGATTGGGACAACATTCGGATACTTTTTCAGCATCCATGCCAGAGAGATCTGGGCAGGTGTTGCGCCTTTTACGGCTGCCGTTTCTTTCAGCAGGTCAACGATCGGCTGGTTGCCGGCAATATTGCGCTTTGACAACTGCGGCACCCAGTTGCGTACATCATCATTGATTTCAAACTGCGTCCTGGTTGTGATCTTTCCGGAAAGCAGTCCGCTTGCGATCGGGGAAAACGGCACCACACCGATATTATTCTTCAGACAGTACGGAATGACGCCTTTTTCCACGTCCCGTTCCACCATGGAATAAATATTCTGGATCGCGGAAAGCGGTGCGACATGCTGGGCACGGCGAATCACATCTACATCGACCTGCGACAGGCCCCAGCCGCGGATCAGTCCATCCTGAAACAGCTGACCCATTGCATCTGCGACATCTTCTACAGAAACACCGCCGCTGGTGCGGTGCAGGTAATACAGATCGATATAGTCGGTGCCAAGGCGTTCCATGGAATCTTCCAGATGGTTTCGGACCGCTTTATATACAGAGCCTTCCCGGCGAACTTCGCCGCTGCTGAGAAACAGTTTGGTCGCAAGCACGGTGTTTTTGCGTACATCGCGCAGTGCCTTGCCGACAATGCGTTCGTTATGACCGATGCCGCTGAGATTCGGACTGTATACTTCTGCCGTATCAAAGAACGTGCAGCCATGTGCATATGCGCCCTGAATGGCTTCGATGCTGTAGGATTCCGGCGGTATCTGTCCATAGCCATGGGAAAAGGCCATGCAGCCCATGCCGACTTCGGACACTTCGATATCTCTCAGTTTTCTTGTTTTCATTTTTCTTCCCCGATATACCGTATCACTTTGGCCGGATTGCCGCCGACAATGGAATTGGCAGGCACGTCTTATGTGACGACTGCTCCGCCTGCTACTACGGCATGATCACCGATCGTGACCCCGGGCATGATGGAAGCCCCGGCACCGATCCAGGCACCTTCACCAATGGTGACCGGCCGGCATTTCAGAACATAGCGGTCCGCAAAGTCGTGGTTATCCGTTACGATCGTCACATTTGGACCAATCTGTACATTGTCTTTGATCGTGATGCCGCCGATGGACATGGCAGTAAAACTGTGATTGATAAAGACATGATTTCCAAATGTCATCTGACGCGGGAAGTCGATCTGCACCGGTGTAAATAGACCAAGTCCTTCCGGTGCCTTGCCGCCAAACAGATCATCCAGAGCTGCTGCCTGTTCTTCACTGAGTGGTTCTGCATGGTTCAGCCGATGCAGTGCCTTATACGTTCTGTGCAGTTCTTCCACACATGGGCGATATTCTGCAGAATGCATATCTACTGCAATTCCGCTGCGCAGTTTTTCAAATACATCCATTCGTGTTTTCTCACTTTCTGCGAATGATTTCATTCATTCCGCCTGTAATCATGGTTGAAGTCATTTCAATGACTTTTTCTAGCGGTACCGTTTTGCCGTCTTCGATCCATTGCTTGTATATGGACAGCGTTGTGCGTGATACAAATGTACGGATCAGGTTCTGCTCTGCCAGTGTAAACTGGTCCAGTTCGCTGTATCCGCGGTCGGCTGTCTGATAGACTTTGCGGATCATCCGGTTGCGGATAATGCTGTCTGTACAGGTGATTTTTTCGTAATACGGTCCCTTTTCCTCGGAGAACAGGAAGAATTCACGCGTCAGCTGATCAATATCGCGGTACGTATAATTCTTCGTACGTTCGGCAAATTCCGCAGACAGTTCTTCCTGTACTTCACTCAGCAGATCATCCAGAGACGGATAGTACGTGTAAAATGTTTTCTTGTTGATCATGGCACGGGAAGCCAGTTCCGTTACGGTGATCTTCTCGTAATCTTTCTCCAGCATCAATGCTTCAAAGGAACGCCGGATATTCTCCAGTGTTCTGCGAACACGCAGATCTTCTTTTCCGTCGCTTCTCATGAAAACTGCCTATCTGTTATATTCTTCACTTTTTGACCAAACAAAGTTGGATTCTCTGGCGGCGATCAGCCATTTGCCGTCCACCTTCTCATAGCAGTCATGGTATACGATGCTATTGGTCGTCATGATTCTTTTTCCTTCAGCATTATTGCCGATCAGAATCGTTTCGTTATAGGCAGTGCCGGTTGCGTGGCTTTCATCCTGCAGTTCGAACAGCGCCTGTCCATTGTTATGAAAATGAATGTCGAAGAGATTCATGAATCTTGTGCAGGATGCTTCAATAGCTTCTCTTCCCTCATAGTGGGAAACATGACCGTTGTTTTTAGCAGTCAGCGTTCCATTCTCAGTAAACAGCTGCGCCTGCTCGTGCAGTCTCATTTCATCTGCGAGTACGCTGAATGTATCGCACAGTTCCTTCAAAGCAAATTTTTCTTCCATAACATTCATGTTGTTATCCTCCTGTTTTATTGGTACACATTCAGAATACCTGCGGTTTATCCATTGTGCACGGCGTTTTATTACATTTGGTGTTTTAAGTAACGATTCCGCTAAAAACGTTACGTTACCAGGAAGGAAAGAATCCAAAATACAGGTATTTCAGTTTCAAAATGGTTCCAGAAAAAAAGTGCTCATTATCGCGTTCCAATTATATTTGTCATGTCTTTCTGGCTTTTCCGCACCCTTAAGAGTCATTCATTACCATTTAATACAGCCAAGGCCCCGGAGTGAATTCCGGAGCCTTATTTAGGTTGACGCCATTGGTACTTATTTATAGTCATTTTCTGCATCTTTACGTTTACATGGTCATATGACTATGTTATAATAATATCCTAAAGTAAGAAGGACAAGATGTGGATGACATAATAAAAATCTTCCAGTTGATCTACTATGTATTCAGTGCCTGCTACGCCATATACAAGTGGAATCATCGGGAAGACAAGTAATTAAGGCTGAGGAGCTTCGGCTCCTCTCCTTATCCACATTAAATTAAATATGAAAAGAAAATACAAGGCACTTGCCATCGAGATCGTTATTGCTATCAGCGTATTATTGACGATGAACTTTACAGATCTCAAAACGATCGATTACATGATCATGGCATTCATGATCATCACTTTGGTATTCACTTATTTGAACGGGAGGAAAAACAATGCCTAAGAAAGCATCCGGTGACTTCGATCAGATGAAATACATGCAGGAGTGGAAGAAACAGAACATGAAGATCGTCAGTGCCAGTTACAAGGCTGACTTCGTTGCTGATTTCAAGGAAGCCTGCAGAAAACTGGGCCTCAAACAGTCTGACGTAATCCGCCAGGCAATGATCGAGACGATTGAGAAGGCGAAGACTAGTAACTAGCAGCAACCTGTCTCGGTTATTCAAATGTATAAAAGCGAATAGTATGTTTGATCGACAGTTGAACGATATTTGAACGATTTTCAAACAAAAGCATACTGTTTTAAGGCATTTTTGCAAATCATCAAAGCATTTTTAAACGATAATTGAACGATCAGAAAGCGTTTACAAATAGTTATATCAGACTAAAAAATCGTGGAGGAAAAGAAATGACAGAGTATAGTAAATCTGAATTAATATTGAATGTTTCGGAAAGTGACACTTTGGAATTTAAAGAAGGCAAAAAAGGGTTTCCAAAAGATGCATTAGAAACCTATTCAGCTTTTGCCAACACCGAAGGCGGGTTACTTGTTCTAGGCTTAAAGGAACTATCGACTTCACAATACTCGATAGTTGGTGTAGATGATCCTCAAAAAGATATAACAGAAATGATCAACCTGTTACAAAACCCTTCAAAAGTCAGTGACAACATACTTAATAACAGTTCGTTTAAAATAACAACTGTCAGAGACAAATCAATCATAGAGATATCTATTCCAAAAGCAACGTATAATAAGCGGCCTATATATTTAAAAGGCAATCCAAGTGAAAGCTACAAACGAATTGGAACTGCTGATTGTAGAATGTCTGAAAACGAAATGAAGGCAATGATCAGAGATTCAAGTGATATGCCGCAGGACGCAACGATTATTGATGATATCACATGGGAAATGGCACTCGATATGTCCACAATCAGTTCATATCGGCAACGCTTTGCCAACAGAACTCCAGATCATGTTTTTAATACGTTATCCACAGAAGATTTTTTAATAAAAATTCGAGCAATTGATAAAGTGCAGGAAAAGCTTCACCCCACAATGGCAGGCCTAATAATGTTTGGAAATTCAAATGAATTGCAGAAACGACTTCCCCATTTTTGTCTGGAGTACATAAACTATATTGATTCAGAAGAGAATCGGTGGAAAGACAGAATCATTTACGATGGTAGTTGGGGCGAGGGAAACTTGTATAATTTTCTCCAAATAGTTTTACCGAGATTAATGAAAACAATCGATAGTTCATTTTCCTTAGGGGATGATGGCATTACAAGGCAAGAGTATTCGGATATTCAAAAAGCATTACGAGAAGCGTTTGTAAACACTTTAATGCATGCCGATTATCGTGTAGAAGGTCACACAAAAGTTTCTGTAGAAGAAAAACAATATGTTTTTTCGAATCCAGGTTCATTACGCATCAGCATGGAAGAATACTATAGTGGAAAAACATCAGTTTGCAGAAATCCAAACATAGCATTCATGCTTCGAGTAATAGGCTTTGCAGAAGCTGCTGGATCTGGCGTTCCTGCAATCCTACGTGCTGTAAGAACAAATAAACTTGCAATTCCAGAATTGATCACAACTAATAATAGAGTCACCTTACGCATCAATACATCTCCCTTCATCAATTCAATCGTGAAAAAATACAATCTTTCAGAGAGAGAACACTCTGTATTGAAGTGTATCAATGATCTAGGATTTGCTAAAAGAAAAGAAATCGAGAGCGCCACTAACATAAAAAAAGGAACATTAATAACCATCATTAATGGTCTAATAGAAAAAGGTCTCATCGTTTCAACTGGCAAAGCATCAGCTACAACATATTCAATTTCGGAAAACTATGTAACTAACAAAGATAAAACAAGAAACGCTCTTGAGCACATTCTCGATATGCTCAAAAAGTCAAAATAAAAACAATCCCCAGAGCGGCAACTCCGGAGATCAGGCACGATATAATATGGGCTTTCTAAAATCTGCAGGGGTCGGGGATAGGCTTTACGAAATACAGGGGTAGGAAAAACTACCCTTTTTCTACGGTACAGGGGATAGGCTCTAAAATCTGCAGGTGATACTGTAAACGGGAAAAGAAAAGACCTCCTATGTTACGATGTTTTTGCTTGTAATCGACAACGTAGGAGGTGGCTAAATGCCTATAAAAGATTTTATCATAGCTTCACTCAATATTCAGCCTGACAAGATTCAAACTCTGGATACTGGAAACTGGCACATAAAGAAAAAACGTGGATTTGCAACAAAGCGCGATGCAAAAGAAGCAGAACGCCAGATGGCAGAAAACTCTGACACATCTGGTCTGATCACATTAAAAAACAATAGCAGAACAATATGATTCTTATAAGCAGCTGTCCCCGGATCAGCACCGTAAGCATCAGGTACACTTTGAGAAACGGTTCTCTGAATACTACAATAGTCCGATCAGTAAGATAACGGTCCCTCGGCTGGTAGCCTGGCAGACAGATCTTGCGAAAAGCACAGCATGCTCCACAAAAAATAATCATTTTGGTTCCAATTTGGTTCCACAGAATTGAAAAAGCGCCTAAATAAGCGCTTTTTCAGTATAAGAGCAGGCGACGGGAATCGAACCCGCGTATTCAGCTTGGGAAGCTGACATTCTACCATTGAATTACGCCTGCGTACTGCATCATTCTAAATCATTTTCAGATGTTCTTCAACTGCTCGTTGGATATAATGGGGACATGGAACTGAAATGGAATGATGCTGAAAAACTGACAGAATGGTATGAAAAAAATCACCGCACACTGCCCTGGAGAGAAAACAGGGATCCGTATCGGATCTGGGTCAGTGAGATCATGCTGCAGCAGACACGCATCGAAGCTGTATTGATCAAATACCAGATTTTCATGCAGGAACTGCCGGATATTGCATCTTTGGCAAAGGTGGAAGATGACAAACTGATGCGGCTTTGGGAAGGACTGGGATATTATTCCCGGGCACGCAATCTGAAGAAATGCGCACAGGTGATCATGCAGGACCATGGCGGAGAGATGCCGCATACATATGAACAGCTTGTACGGCTGCCGGGAATCGGACCGTATACAGCAGGTGCTATTGCTTCGATTGCATTCAATGAAGCAGTACCGGCAGTAGATGGCAATGTTTTGCGCATACTGGCAAGGTATTGCCTTGTGGAAGACGACATACGGAGTGCGGAAACAAAAAAGATCCTGCAGGACGCACTTCTTCCGGTCTATGCACATGACGGTGTACGCCCGCGTTCTTTGAACCAGGGATTGATGGAGCTGGGACAGCTGGTCTGTGTACCAAACGGTGCACCGTTCTGCGCACAATGTCCCCTTGCTGAAAACTGTCAGGCGTATGCACAGGGACGGACGCAGGACATCCCCTTCCGTTCTGCTCTGCACGCACGCAGACAGCAGGAGCGCACTCTGTTCATTCTGCGGGACGGCAAACGGTTTCTGCTGCATAAGCGCGCTGACAATGGTCTTTTGGCGGGATTATATGAGTTTGCCGGCATCGACGGGCATCTGAGTGAAGAGGATGTACGAAAGAAAATGGAAGAAAAGCAGATCGCTGTATGGCATCTAAAGCGTCTTCCCGATGCAAAGCATATCTTTTCGCATATCGAATGGCATATGCAGGCATGGGAGATACGCACGGATGAACTGCGGAATCTGGATCTTCCGGAAGATTACACGGCATATACAAAAGAAGAAATGGCTCTGGCCGCCATTCCTTCCGCATTTAAAACCTATATTGATTACTACGGTCTGCGCAGTCACTGATTCGGTTTGCGTCCTGCAAATGTAAACTGGCGTACAGTGATCTTGCGCGCAGCCGGCTCTTGGGGTGTTTCTTCCTTTTTTACCGGTTTTACCGGCGGTTTGCGCTGCGGTGCAGGTTTCTGTGCCGCGTTTTTCTTTTGCTTTGCCGGACGCGAACGTTTCTTCTGTGCCGGTGCTTTCTTTTCTTCGACCTGTTCCGGATGGAATTCGGAACCGTCTTCCAATACCCAGGAAGAAGCATTTTCTCCGCCTCTGTGCATTAAGAAGCTCGCAGCCGCATTGAGATCGGCAAAGCTGCAGTTCTGCTCAAACTGTATCTTTCCGTTCTCATCATCTGTCAGGATGCCCCGGTCATACATGCTCTGGAACTGCTGGCGCATCGTTTTCATTTCCCGCGGTCCGTATGGCTTCATCGTTGAACCGGCAAGGACTTCGATATGGTCCTTTGCACGATAGATGGCACGCGCACTGACCGTCGGTGTATTCAACACGATCAGGTTGTTGTTCTTCGGTGCAGCGATTACTTTGCCGGCATCGTACGGATAGATGCGGATGATCACATCCGCCAGTTCATCGCACCGTTTCAGAATGCTTTCCCTGTTCCATGTCTTCTTCTTGAGGATCTTTTCATTCAGGCGGATATGAGATGTTCTCTGCAAAACACGCTTCTTGTAGGCAAAGTCCTCATTGCCCATACGGGTGTTGTCATATTCTGCACAAAGCGTCAGATTGCCGATGAGATTGACATATTCAGCATATTCATCTTCTCCCTCCATGCCGGAATTTTCCTTCCACCACGCATTGGGATGCTGGGGCATGATATGCTCGATATTCAGACCGGACAGGTCAACTTTGGCATGGGAATTGAAATGCTCGATGCGGTCCAGCACCGTGCGGATGCACATCAGTGAATAGGCATTGACTTCACGCAGCTGTTTGCGCAGCTGGTCGTCCGTCGGCATGGCCAGGATCTTGCCGCGGTTGTAATTGATCAGATGCACGCGGGTGATCGTCAGGATATCCCGGTTCTTTTCAAATGCGGTTTTCACCGACCGCAATAACTGCGGGAAATACCGGTTGAGAGCACTGGCATCACTGCTGCAGAGTGCGCGGCGGATCAGATAGGTATCGATCAGCTGGATCACACCGGTCAGCTCCCGGGAACTGATCTCTTCCCGCTCATACAGATGCATCATCTCCATTAAGAACGGCGCGGGCAGACGGGAGTCATTCTTGCGGAAATCGTCCAGTGCCTTTTCCACCTGTCCGTCTTCTGCCGGACCGCTGTAGATGGTCTGGAAATAGCGTCCATACCGTACGATTTCCTGCATTTCTCTTTCCGTCGGATTCCGGCGTTCTTCCCAATATGCCTTGAATCCCTCATATACATCCCTGCGGCTCAGCAGGCTGTATGTCTTTGCGGCCAGGAAGAAGCGGAAGAAGTCTTCCAGTTTTCTGGAATCAGGGAACCATCCTTCCAGCGGCTTCCAGTACATCGAATACAGGCGTTCCTGTACATCATCGGTATGATTCATCAGGATATAATTTCGAATCAGATCGGCAGATGTGAGCGGTGCTCCGGTGGAGTTGATCGACTCAAAGATCTGCTGGGCGTTATCCCGGTCTGAAAGCGGGAAACCAAGAATATCGATCCGGTTCAGCGTATCCAGTATCTGCAGAAGAGGATACTTTGAAGCAAACTGGCGGATCCGCCTGCTGATGTAATCATAGTTGCGGTATACATTGGACTCTTTCTCTTTCGCAGAAAGATCCTTCGGACTGCCATAGACCAGGCGGATATACACATCGTCTTCGGAGATCGTCGGTTTCAAACGAAGACTCATGGATTCTGCGACATGGTGGTTATACAGGTAATAATCCTCGATCATTCCCTTTGTGACTGCATCTTTCTTCTGTTCTGCATAATGCTTCAGTGCAAGCAGGAAGAGAAAAGCCGTTGTCATGCGCTGCTGTCCGTCAATGATCTGAAACTGACGGAACATTGCGGTGATCGGCGTCTCCAGATAGATAATGATGCCGAGGAACTGGCTGTCGGACTTGCCCGACAGCAGGTTCTCCATATCATTCATGAACCGGGCTGTTTCCTTCTCCGGATTCCATGTATAATTCCGCTGGTAAACAGGGATCACAAACTGTGATCCCATCGTCATCTTAATAAAGTCAGACAGACTTCGTCTGACCGGTTGTTTTATCATACGCTGTTCAGCCTCCTTATATACGGGCGGAACGCATTCAGCTGTTGTCCTGTTCGATCAGCACCTTTACTGCTTCAATAGCCGCCCGGATCGCAAGATCGGTATCGTGCACCTGCGGATTGGGAAGTCCTGCCTTGGCACGTTCCTGGTTTGCGACTGCCAGCAGGATGGTACCGCAGCGGACATGCAGATACGACGCAACGATAAACAGTGCGGCGCTCTCCATTTCCGATGCCTTGCATCCCATGGCGACCCATGCATTCCATTTGCGGATCAGCTCTTCCCCATTGGGAAGTGTTTCCGGACGATGCTGTCCATAGAAGGCATCTTTGCACTGTACAACACCGGTATGATACGGTGCATTCAGTTTTCTTGCGCCTTCGGTCAGTGCAATCGTAGTTTCCAGATCCGCGACAGCGGGATACTCGATCGGGCAGTACTCTTTGGATGTTCCCTCCATCCGAATCGCACCGGTTGCGATTACAAGATCTCCGCTCTTTACATTTACATCCATACCGCCGCAGGTACCGACGCGGATAAATGTATCCGCACCGACTTCTGTCAGTTCCTCCATAGCGATAGATGCACTTGCTCCGCCGATTCCTGTGGAAGTGACGGATACTTTAACTCCATTCAATGTACCGGTGTACGTAACATATTCACGGCTGTCCGCAACCAGCTGCGGATCGTCAAAATACTTGGCAATCTTTGCACAGCGCTTGGGATCACCCGGCAGAAAGACATAACGGCCGACATCCCCTTTTCCAACACCGGTATGATATTGTTTTCCGGAACCTTCTGTATAGTCGATCATATTTGCTAATTACCTCTCTTTCTTTCTATTATAGCGGGAAAACAGACATGTATGTCATGAAAGCCCGGCAAAACCGATGAAAGAGTATGATCCGGTCATGCAATTCTTGCACACCTTTTCTTTCCTGTCAAACAGTGTACCTGACCTCAAATTCATAGTAAGATAATGGAAATTGTTATAAGGAGATTTCTATGCGTGTTTATATCGATCTGTTCTGGTCGTGGTTCAAGATGGGATTATTCACTTTTGGCGGCGGCTATGCGATGCTGCCGATGATCCAGAAAGAAGTCATTGAGAAGTATCACTGGGCAACAGAAGACGAAGTTATGGATTACTATGCGATCGGCCAGTGCACACCCGGCATTATTGCCGTCAATACCGCTACATTTATCGGATACAAGGTAAAAGGCATCCCCGGCGGCATCGTTGCTACACTGGGTGTTGTATCCCCGTCGATCATTATTATTTCCCTGATCACGGCACTGATCACCAACTTCTCGCAGCTGGAAGTCGTCCAGCATGCCCTGCGCGGCATCCAGGTAGCAGTATGCGTACTGATGTTTGTTGCAGTAGAGAAACTGCTGAAAAAAGGCGTGAAGGATATCTGGACATTTCTGATCTTTGCGGCTGCGTTTGTTCTTTGTTACTTTACGGATCTCTCCACGGTCATCCTGGTCGTACTGGCAGGGGTCACCGGATATGTCATGTTTATCGTAAATGAGAAGAAAGGAGGCACACAGGCATGAGTACATTTCTTCTGATGTGCTGGGAATTCTTCAAGACCGGCTTATTCGCTGTCGGCGGCGGACTTGCTACGATTCCGTTCTTGCAGGAAATGAGTGCAAAATACGGATGGTTCTCCATTCATGATCTCTCCACCATGATCGCAGTATCCGAAAGTACCCCGGGTCCGATCGGCATCAATATGGCAACGTACATCGGCAATCATATGTTTGGTCTTGCCGGCGGCATCGCGGCAACGCTGTCTCTGGTTGCCCCATCTGTGATCGTGATCATCATCATTGCGGGCATGCTGGAGAAATTCCGGGATTCCCGTGTTGTCAAAGGCATCTTTGAAGGTCTGCGTCCGGCTGTAGTCGGCTTTATCATGGCCGCGGTGCTTGGCATTTACATTTCTTCCCTTCTGCATGTGGATGTATGGAAAGAAAGCGGGGTCTTCACCGATCTCTTCAACTGGAAAGCACTGGCTTTATTTGCAGTACTTCTTGCATTCTATAAGTGGAAGGACAAACTGCACCCGGTATTCATCATCCTGATCGCTGCAATATGCGGCATCGTCTTTGGTTTCTGAGGCAATGTGATCCATTGCCTTTTCTTCTGCCCAGCCGGTCGAGAAAAAAAAGAAATACGAAAAAGTAAAAAAGATATTGCCATTATTTTTTGCCTGTGCTATTATTCATGAGCACCAAGCATGGCACGTTGGTGAAGCGGCTTAACACACCGCCCTTTCACGGCGGCATTCACGGGTTCGAATCCCGTACGTGTCATTTTTCTTGTATTAGGGGTGTCGTACAATGGCAGTACATCGGTCTCCAAAACCGCTGATGGGAGTTCGATTCTCTCCACCCCTGCGTTAACACAGTGTTCGTAAGAGCACTTTTTTTCTGTCTTTTCCAAAGGCCAGCCGCAGTACATGGTATACTTTGGAATGCAGGAGGTCATATGGAACAGATTTCTTTATTTGATGACCGGTCTGTTTCCGGTCCGCTTGCGGATCGGATGCGTCCGGAAACACTGGATGAATATGTTGGTCAGCAGCACCTTCTCGCAGAAGGAAAGATCCTGCGGAGAATGATCGATACCGATACGGTGCAGTCCATGATCTTCTGGGGTCCGCCCGGAGTAGGCAAGACCACATTGGCGCGTATCATTGCCCGCTGTACAGAGAGCAGCTTTATTGTCTTTTCCGCCGTCACAAGCGGGATCAAAGAGATCAAGGAAGTCATGAACAAAGCCGAGAATGCACGGCGCATGGGGCAGAAAACGATCGTCTTCGTGGATGAGATCCATCGTTTCAACAAAGCACA
>JAFYHC010000077.1 GCA_017539385.1 Solobacterium sp.
CATTCATCTGTATCATGGCTTTCTGCAACAATTCTATCAGTAAAGGCACAGGCATATTTATCATCTTTTGATGTAAGCTTCTGTACGATGTTTTCTTTCATCTCAATCCTCCTCACAACTCCCGATTTGCCGCTAAGCCGTTCTTCCTGCCCGCATCAGATATCCTTCATGAACTGCAGCTATTGTTGCAACTGCACAGATGACTGCCGCACCGAATCTCAAATCGACAAATGTCAGTGTCAACGGAAAAAGGAACAGTAAACATCCGGCAGTTTTATTTATTACAGAATGTACAGCCACCAGCTCTTTCCGGCTGATATATCCTGCAGAGATATTTGCCAATTTTATAAATGCGATGATGGCAATCCATATATAGAGCCAGAATGGAACATCCAGGACTGGAAGCAGTTTTATCAGACAGACCGCCGCAAACACGATATCCGCGATCGTATCCAGCCTTGAGCCGAACTCACTGGCGGTACCGGTCTTCCTTGCCACAGCACCATCGATCATATCGGAAGCTCCAGCCGCTGTGTAGAGCAGAAAAAATGCCTGAGAAAATGCCGGGCAGAACAGCAAAAGAGCACTGATCACTATTCTGATTCCAGTTATGATATTTGCCATATGCAGCTCCTGCAAAATAACTCAGCTCAGCAAAGGAATTAATTATACCTACGTCCACAGCGATGTAATGAACATCGGGGAAGAATCATTGCTTTTTTTGAATCCGAAGTTTTCGTAGAAAGTCAGTTCGTCATTATATGCAATCACAGCTATACGTAAATAATCTTTGTATTTTTGTTTGATTGTTTCCACAAGTTTGCGTCCGATGCCTTGTCCGTGATAGTCCGGATCCACAAGCAGATAATGGACATAGGCATTCATAATACCGTCATCCATGGCGCAGATCATTCCGACAAGCCTGTCACCATCCCATGCAGATATAACAGTATGATAGTTTTTCATCGCAGTAACAAGCTTGTCGGGATAATGACCCGATGACCACCCAACCGACAGAAAGAGCCGTTCAAGTTCGGGTTTTTCAAAATCGTGACTATTCTTATATTGAATACTCATTATACTTATCCTCCGTAAATCCCGATTTAGCGATGGATATACATCCTCGACATTTCCGTTTCCCCGTCTCCCTGGACCATACAGTGAAACTGCCACCCGTATCTTTCATAAAATGCGGTATAATCTGTCACCAGATAGACAGGCGTAATACCTTTGGATCTCAGATCATTTACCGTCATGTTGAGCAAACACCCTGCAATGCCTTTGCAGCGATATTCTTCTTCTGTATACACAGCACAGACATTCGGGCTCAGATCTCTTCTGTCATGAAAGTCATTTTCGATAACACCTAATCCGCCGGCGATCTTATCTCCGTCCAGGCACAGATACCATCCGTATTCTGTTTCGTTTTTCAGATAACGGTCCATACACTCAAGATACGCTTCTTTTGGTACGCCCCACTTTTCGTGGAACCACTGAGCGGCGGTTTCTTTCAGGTCTGGCTTCTCTCTCAGCGTAATATATTTATACATTCCCATTTCATCTCCTCAAATCCGGAATCTTTCTGCGTCATTTGTCTCCGAAGCAACACAAACTGAAATGATATTCCTTGTCTGCAAATCCGGTTTCAGTATTAGTTCTGCCATCTTCAGTTCTCTGTATTCAGCAGATTCAGCGGAGAACACTGATAAACCAGGATCATTGCATCAAACAAATAATCCGGTTCACAGTATATTCTGACAGTATCCTGGAGAATGGTATTCAGAATGCTGTAACCCTCTCCCAGACTGCCGGTATAGATGGGCTTGTGTATATATTTGTACACTTCAGAATCTTCGCTGACTTTGGAGAAATCCAGATAATATGTCCCCTGCTCCTTCGCCTGATAGGCAAGAATATCTCCTGAAACAAACCTGTGATTGGCTCTTCTGCCGTTGCCTGACGGCATACTGCAGTCGGTAATGAAATAGTCTGTACCAATGGTATAATACGAATCTCCAAGTTCATCCCGGAGGAATGACCCCATCGTTTTCGTATAGTTCCCTGCATAACCGATATGCCCGTTATGCCCTGTGATCATCATTCTTGATTCGCCCAGTGTTTCAG
>JAFYHC010000008.1 GCA_017539385.1 Solobacterium sp.
GAAATCTGCCGATGTTAACAGGCAAAATTTATGATATTCAGGGTTTTTCAGTACAGGATGGACCAGGCATCCGGACGACGGTATTTTTAAAGGGATGTCCTCTGCGCTGTCCTTGGTGCCACAGTCCGGAGGGGATTGAATTTCCAACGGAACTTAACTGGATGAGCAACAAGTGTCTGGGAACAGATGCCTGCGGCGAGTGCCTTTCCGTCTGCCCGAAAGGAGCCATTTCCATTGGACCGGAAACGACAGACATTACCGGCAATCCGATCCACTATCCGCAGGTGGATAAGACGATCTGCGATGACTGTGGCGCGTGCGCGAAAGCCTGCAAGGCCACCGCTCTTTATATGTGCGGGACGGACACTACAGTGGAGGAGGTCATGCACAGGTTAAAACGCGATCAGCCGTTCTTTGAAGAATCTGGCGGCGGTGTGACGATCTCCGGCGGCGAATGTCTGTGCCAGCCAGCCTTTACGCTGGAGCTGTTAAAGCAGTGCAAAGAGGCTGGGATGCATACTGCGGTGGATACGACCGGCTTTGTAAAGTGGGAGGTTATTGAGCAGGTGATGCCGTATACGGATCTGTTTTTATATGATCTGAAGTGCATGGATTCCGCACTGCATAAACAGGTCATCGGTGTGCCGAACGAACTGATCCTGGAGAACTGTAAGAAGATCGCAGAGCACGGAGGCAAGCTGCGCATCCGCATCCCTACCATTCCGTTGTTCAATGACAGCAAGGAACATTTTGATAAATATGGTGAATTCCTGCAGCCGATCAAGGATTCTATTGAAGTGGTGCAGCTCCTGCCGTATCACAAGATGGGAATCAGCAAGCACGAGAGGCTGATGAAAAAGGAGAAGATCTTTGTGGCGGAGCCGCCATCAGATGCACTGATGGAAGAGAGGAAAGAGCAGCTGTTAGCTTACGGCCTTCCGGTGCAGATTCATTAATAGCTGCAGATTCATTAGCAGCTGGTGCAGCTCTCGTAATGAGTTACAAAAAGTAAGAGGAACTCGATTGAGTTCCTCTTTTTGATGCGTTTGGTTTTGCACTTTGGCGCAGGCGCAGGTGTGCGGTTTTAGTGTTTGCCATATTCTCTTACGGTGTCGAACATTGCTTCTACATTTGCGTGAGAGCAGTAGTCCAGACCGCATGCCGGCTCAAAGATGAATCCGCCGCCCGGGGCACAGGCATCGATGATCTTCTTGCACTCATCGCGAACTTCCTGTGGAGTACCGAAGTTCATGATCTTTACACCAAGGCCGCCGGCAATACATGCGGTATCGCCCAGGATCCTCTTAGCTTCTGCCATATCGACGGTCTCAAAGTGATAGTAAACTTTTCCTTTCGGGACTTCTTTCAGGAAGTGCAGACGGGTGTTGTACTTGCCTTCTGTAAAAATGTAAGGGACTTTGCCAACATCGATGATCGTCTCGATGATCTCGCGCAGATGTCTCCAGTAATAATGTTCATACTGTTCATCGCTCATGAAGCCGTCCATACCTTTGTGCAGTGCCATAAAAATGAACTTCCCGTCGCCTTTGCCTTTGCCGGCACGGATGTTGGAAAGGATCATCTCCTGTGCTTCTTCAATGAACCGCTCGACATCTTCCGGACGCTCATACAGATCTGCCAGGGAGTTGATCGTGCCGCGAAGGCCGTCGCTGTACATATCAAACGGAACAGCTGCGCCGCCGCCGGTGAAGATCGGATAGCCGTCTTCTTCAACTTCTTTTGCGAATGCAGCAGCTTTCTTCTCAAATTCTTTTGCTTTCTCATCTAATGCCCACAGCTTCTGGATGGTCTCTTTCATTTCCGGTGTGGAGAATGCCGCTGCGACTGCACGCGTGCCGCCCATAGCAACCGGAAAATGCACGTTAGCAAATGGAGCCAGTGTATCGGAAGAACGCGGGAATGATTTGTTCATCAGCCAGCCGGTCCGGTCGGTCCAGAACTGATCGAATTCGTCATCTTCCAGGAATGGATACTCGATGTGCTGCTGAATGGAGTTGTCATCGATCAGATGACCAGGCATGCCTGCCCAGCGCATATTCTTCGGATTGGACAGTTCCATCAGAGGGCCCTGTCCGGCATAGTTGTTGCCTACGCCAATACCGGCATCCGGCTCAAATGTGTGGTGATATTTAAAGATGGCTTCTTTGTAGATCTCCAGAGTTTCGTCGTAGATACTCTGTGCAACAGTGTATCCGGCATCGAGTACCGGGAAGATGGCCGGTGATGGCTTGATCGGAATCTGATCCGGCTCTTTCAGCGCGATCGCATCGCGGATCCTTTTTTCCTTTGCGTCATATTTCGTGAGGAGAGTACAGTGGTGGATTGCACTGACAATGAGATTGTTATCGTCC
>JAFYHC010000078.1 GCA_017539385.1 Solobacterium sp.
ATGGAAAAAAGCTGATGGCAGTTTGAAGTCTTTACTTAAGCGCTAGAGGAGAAATAAAATTCGAACCTTTTTATTCATAAAACCTAGTATTCAGGTCAAATATGAGAAAAGGTTCGGATTTATCAAAGGTTCGGATAATAGTAAAAATCCGAACCTTCGGATTTTTCTTTTGGGCATGAAAAAAGCTGCCCTTTGCAGGACAGCTCAACCATGCTTACAGAAGACCTACGCGCTTATAGATCTCATCCACACGCTGTGTATGGTATGACGTATCAAAGCAGTCATCGATCTCTTCCTGGCTCAGTGCCTCACGCACAGCCGGAACAGCTTCCATGAGTTCCTTGAAGTTCCGGTTGTTCTCCCAGGCAATGATTGCCTGCGGCTGTACGGTATCATATGCCTGTTCACGGGACCAGCCCTTCTCAACAAGCTTCAGCATGAAGCGCTGGGAGAAGATCACACCGTTGGTCAGCCAGATATTCTTCTTCATATTGTCTTCAAAGACCGTCAGGTTCTTTAAGATCCTGCCAAAGCGCACCAGCATATAGTCCAGCAATGCAGTCGCATCCGGAGCGATAATGCGCTCTGCACTGGAATGAGAGATATCACGTTCATGCCACAGTGGTACATCTTCATACGCAGTCACCATGTATCCCTTCAATACACGGGCACAGCCGCAGATATTCTCCGAACCGATCGGATTGCGCTTATGCGGCATTGCACTGGAACCCTTCTGCCCCTTGTTGAAATGCTCTTCTGCTTCACGAACTTCTGTTCTCTGCAGATGACGTACTTCCGTTGCCATCTGTTCCAGCGTTGCACCGATCAGGGCAAGCGTACCAAAATAGTGGGCATGACGGTCTCTCTGCAATACCTGCGTACTGATGGCAGCGGAATGAATTCCCAGATGCTCGCACACATAATCCTGCACAAACGGCGGAATATTCGCAAATGTTCCGACCGCGCCGGAGATCTTGCCGCATTCCACATCTGCTGCAGCCAGATCGAACCGTTCCAGATTGCGCTTCATTTCCTCATACCACAGAGCAAACTTCATGCCAAACGTCGTGATCTCCGCATGCACGCCGTGCGTACGTCCCATCATGACCGTGTCTTTGTACTTGAGTGCATTCTCTTTCAGGATCTCCATGAAGTCCAGGATATCCTGACGCAGGATCTCATTGGCTTTCTTAAAGCGGATGCCGTTTGCTGTATCAACGACATCGGTGCTGGTCACACCATAGTGCACCCACTTCTTCTCTTCACCGAGACTCTCCGATACGCAGCGTGTAAATGCTACGACATCGTGTCTTGTTTCCTGTTCGATTTCCAGAATGCGTTCTACATTGAACTTTGCATTTCTGCGGATTTTTTCCACATCTTCTGCCGGGATCTCCCCAAGCTTGCTCCAGGCTTCATCGATCAGGATTTCCACATCCAGCCATGCCTGGAATTTTGCCTCTTCGCTCCAGATATCCCGCATCTGTTTTCTTGAATACCGTTCGATCATATGTTTTCTCCTTTCCGAAAAAAAGCTCTTATGAAAAAGAGCTAGTTATTAGTAAAAATACGTGCCGTTGTACGGGCCTTTTCAATGTCTTCCGCAATTACCAGGATCACAATGCCGTCTTTTTCTTCCACGACCGCATTGGAGATCTTGAATACTTCTTCTTTAAAATAGGTTTCTGTCTGTGCCTTGATATCCTTCAGATATGCATCGAGATATTCTTTGACTTTGGCATTATCATTCGTGACGAAAACACCAACTGTATCGGAATTTCCATTATCTGTGGAACGGTACACGCTGCAGTCCGTCACTGCATCTTCCTGTCCCTGGAAGAACATGCGCACGACATTCTTCTGCTTCAGCTCCTGCATGCTGTCGGTCAGTCCAAGATCTTTTACGATTTCCTGTGCTGTGCTGGCAGCAGAGAATCCCGGATTCTTTTCCGAAGCAGCCGATCCGCCGGATGCACATCCTGCTAACAGCAGTATGGCAAGCAGGCTACTCACAAATTTCTTTAACATATTCACTTCTCCTGTATACATGCCTCTTGATGTAGGCTTCCACTTCACGGGCTCCCTCCGGATTCATATGCAGACCATCCCATGTCAGTTCATCCTTGAACAGTCCGCTTCCGTCGGTAATACCCGGATCCAAGTCAATATAATAGCACAAGTTCTTTATTGCAAGATCACGGATCTTTTCATTGACCTTATTTAACTGCACATCCAGTTCTTCCGCCGTCAGTCCGGAGATCGAACGCGGGTGATAGGTCTCGATCAGATAGATATCTGCATCCGGATGTTTCTCCTTCAGCATATCAATGAGTTCCTGGTATGCTTCTGCCCATGCATCAAAGCTGCTGTTGCGGATCTCGTTAATGCCAAGCATCAGATAGATATGCTTCTTATCGGTCTTCTCCAGAAGCGAAAGCATCGTTTCATCCGGATAATCATCCACTGTCATCGTATCGATCATGAACAGATTCAGCGAAGTCACATAGTAGATCTCTCCGTATTTCTCTGTTCCATACAGATACAGACCGCCCATGCGGGAATCGCCTCCGAAGAAGCTCTCCGCATAATAGGCATCATCTGCCGGTGCACTCTCCGGTACCGGCTTTGTATAATCATAATAATCGATCACACGGCATGCATATGCAGGTGTTTCCTCCGATACACCGTTCTCTTTCGATTCCGGCTTCTCAGATGCACAGCTGCACAGCAGTGCACATGCCATCGCCAACTTCCATTTTTTCATATCAGAATAATTCGTCGCTTCCTTCCCCGTCTTCTGCGAAATCCGGCAATTGCGGCAGTTCTTCCAGAGAAAGCATCTGGAAGGCATCCATAAACTCATCGGTGACCGCATACAGGATCGGTCTTCCCGGTGCTTCACTGCGCCCGTCTTCTTTGATCAGATTCCGTGCCAGCAGCTTTCTCAACATCATTTCCGCACCTACGCCGCGGATCTCTTCGATCTCTGCCCGTGTGATGGGCTGCTTGTAGGCAATGATCGCCAGCGTTTCCAGCGCAGCCTGTGACAATACCGATGTCTTTCCCAGCTGGAACAGTTTCTTTGCATATGGATGCACGCTTGCCTTTGTCAGGAATTTATACGTATTCCCATAGCGGGCGATCTCGATTCCTCTTGCGTCCTGCAGATAATATACCTGCAGTCCCTCAAGTAGATTTTCTGCTTTTTCTGCTGAAATCTCAAGTACTTCCGCCAGCATTTCCAGCGTAAGACCGTCATCCCCTGTCAGAAACAGCAGACCTTCCGCCGCCGCACGCAGCTGTTCATCGATCGCATCCTGTTCGTTATCTTCTGCCGGTTCTTCATCATCATAGTCTGCATCCAGGAATACAGCGTTATCTTCTTCGATCCGGTCTTCACTCATAGCGGGTACCTCTCTTCAGCCAGATCCTTTCCGCATCATCCACTGAAAAATACAGGATATGCTGGCGGGCAAGATCCAATACAGAAAGAAATGTCACGATAAACTTCGGCAGATCTCTGACATCTTCCAGAAGCTTCTCAAACGGGAACGTATCCGGCAATTGGTCCAGACGGGCGCGGATCTCCACTTCTCTGTCTTCCATCGACAGTTCGCTGACCGCATACTTCGTTTCAATCGGCCGGGACAGACGCATCCGCATCAGGCACTTTTTCATTGCCTTCATCAGTTCATACGGCGTACCGGAATACTTCATATCCTCTTCCGTATGCATCCACTGCTCCGCTTCCTGCGAAAGCGGCTTGCCAAGCATCAGCTGCCTTCCCTCATACATCTTCTGCAGTTCCCCGGACACTTCCTTGAACTGCTGGTATTCCAGCAGCCGCTTCACCAGACGTTCCTTCGGATCTTCTTCCTCGGCTTCTTCCTTGAAATTCGGAAGCAGACGACGGCTTTTGTATTCGATCAGTCCGGCCAGTTCCACGAGATATTCACTTGCGACTTCCAGCTGCTGATATTCCATTGCCTCAAGATATGCAATGTACTGATCCGTCAGTACATTGACATCCAGATTCATGAGATCCAGTTTCTTTTCCCGGATCAGATGCAGCATCAGGTCAAGAGGTCCGTCAAACGCATCGATCGTTACCGTAAATTCTTTCATAATACCTGTGCATTATATCAAAAAGAATGCCCTGATTCCACAGAACCAGAGCATTTTCACGTGTGATCAGCGGGCAACGATATTGACGATGCGGTCTTTGACAACAATGACCTTGCGGATCGTCTTGCCTTCTACAAACGGCTTAACGCTGTCGAGTGCAAGTGCCGTCTCTTCCAGCACCTTTTCATCTTCGCCCTTAACGGCTTCGAAGCGTCCGCGCAGCTTTCCGTTGACCTGTACGGCGATCTCTGTCTTTGCCAGTTCCAGAGCCTTCTCATCGTATGCAGGCCATGCGGCATAGGCAAGTGTATCTTCACCGGTATAGGTATGATAGATTTCTTCGCATACATGCGGTGCGATCGGGCTGAGGATCTTGACGAAGTTGATGATCATATCGCGGTTGACCTTTTCTGCCTTATAGCATTCATTGACGAAGATCATCATCTGGCTGATGGCAGTATTGAAGTTCAGGGAATCAATATCCTCCGTGACTTTCCTGATCGTATAGTTGTATACATAGTTCAGTTCAGGAGTTGCTTCTTCCGTGATCTTGTCTTCGCTCTCCATGCACAGACGCCATACACGCTCGATCCACTTTCTCGCTGCTTCTACGCCCTGTTCGCTCCATGGCTTGCTCGCTTCCAGCGGTCCCATGAACATTTCATACAGGCGCAGTGTATCGGCACCGTACTGTTCGACGATCACATTCGGATCAACGATGAATTCCGGATAGCGCTTGCCCATCTTGATGCCGTTGGCACCCAGGATCATTCCCTGGTGGACCAGTTTCATGAACGGTTCTTTTACCGGAACGATGCCCTTGTCATACAGGTAGTTGTTCCACATGCGGCTGTACAGCAGGTGTCCGACCGCGTGCTCCGGACCGCCGACATACAGGTCGACCGGCATCCAGTGTGCAAGCAGCTTCGGATCTGCGATCATGTTTTCATTGTGCGGATCAATATAGCGCAAGAAGTACCAGGAACTTCCGGCACTGCCCGGCATTGTGCTGGTCTCACGCTTTCCGTGTACGCCATCCACCGTCACATTGACCCACTCACTGGCCTTCTCAAGCGGAGAAGCACCGGATGCGCCCGGCTTGTAATCATCGAGCTCCGGCAGGATCAGCGGGAGATCCTCTTCCCGCAGCGCGACCATGCGCTCATCATCCAGATGAACGACCGGAATCGGTTCACCCCAGTATCTCTGACGGGCAAAGATCCATTCACGCAGACGGTAGTTGACCTTTTCTTCGCCCAGTCCGTTTTCTTCCAGCCATGCGATCATTGCATGGATCGCATCTTCCTTGTTCATTCCGTCCATGAATCCGGAATTGATATGAATGCCGTCTTCTGTCCACGCTTCTTTTGTGACATCGCCGCCTTCCAGTACCGGAATGATCTCCAGACCGAATTTCTTCGCAAACTCATAGTCACGTGTATCATGGGCAGGAACAGCCATGATCGCACCGGTTCCATATGTAGCTAATACATAGTCACTGATCCAGATCGGGATCTTCTTGCCGTTCACCGGGTTGATCGCATAGGCACCGGTAAATACACCGGTTTTATCTTTATTCAGCTCCGTACGCTCCAGATCGGATTTTGTCGCACACTGCTTCACATAGGCATCGACAGCTTCCCGGCATTCCGGTGCAGTGATAGCTTCGACAAGACGATGCTCTGGCGCCAGGACGCAGTATGTTGCGCCAAACAGCGTATCGCAGCGAGTCGTAAAGACGGTAAAAGAATCATCATGGCCGTCTACTTTGAAGATGACATGAGCACCGGTGGATTTGCCGATCCAGTTTCTCTGCATCTCTTTTGTGCTTTCCGGCCAGTCGATCTCATTGAGTCCATCCAGCAGACGCTCTGCATATGCAACGATATCGATGACCCACTGACGCATGTTCTTGCGGATGACCGGATAGCCGCCGCGTTCGCTCTTTCCGTCAATGACTTCATCATTTGCCAGTACAGTGCCGAGTTCTTCGCACCAGTTGACCGGCATGTCGATGCACTTGGCCAGTCCGTCTTCAAACAGGAGCTTGAAGATATACTGTGTCCATTTATAGAATGACGGATCACAGGTAGAAACGACTCTGTCCCAGTCATAGGAGAAGCCGATATTCTTCAATTGCTTTGTAAAGATCTCAATATTGTTCTTTGTAAAAGACTCCGGATGATTGCCGGTCGTGATCGCATACTGCTCCGCCGGCAGACCGAATGAGTCAAATCCCATCGGATGCAGGACATTGTATCCCTCCATGCGCTTTTTGCGGGATACGATATCCGTTGCCGTATAGCCTTCCGGATGGCCTACATGCAGACCGGCACCGGACGGATACGGGAACATATCCAGCACGTAGTATTTGGGCTTGCTGAAGTCCCATGCATCGGTACGGAACGTCTTGTTCTCTTCCCAGTACGTTCTCCATTTCTGTTCGTTTTTCTTGTGATCGTATGACATATTCTGCTCCTTCAAAATAAAACGTCCTTATCTCTAAGGACGTGATTCACGCGGTACCACCTTAGTTCACAGCTTTCACTGCACACTCGTCATTCACGTTAACGCTGTGACAGCGGCTGCTCCAAAGGTGAGTTCATCAGGTCTGCCGCTCCGGATCGCACCATTGTTCCGTCTCTCTTTGCCGGTTTTGCTGACTACTATTCTTTTTCAACACAACACGAATATAATAGCAGGACCGTGTTAAAACTGCAATGAAATTCAGGCATCCAAACGCCGGTTGTAATCTTCCAGAAATGCCTTGTACCAATATACCAGAGCCAGTCCTGCAAATACACCGCCAAGGATATCCGTAAACCAGTGCACCCCGGACAGCAGCCGTCCGATCACCGTGATCAACAGCAGTGCAATGCAGGCATACACGATCACTTTCAGCGTCTTTTTACGGGTCACCACATCTTTGGCAAGAACGATCGCCGTTCCATATACCGCCGTTGCAAGCATTGCATGCGTTGATGGATAGGACGCTTCCAGTTTCCCCTCATCCAGCACCGGCCGATAGTTTATGACGACCTTGTCAAATACAATGTACAGCACGATCAGAACGACATATACCGCTCCCATCGCAAGAATGCGCCGATCGACTTTCTGCAGACTCTTTCCGGTATACAGCTGCCATCCGCCGATCACAGCAAACAGTACCATGACCGCAATCGTCACAATGCCGGTCAATGTTGTAAGCAGCTTCCAGAAGGATCCTTCCGGCCATAGTTCATGCACAAAGCCATTCAGTCCGGCAAAGCCGACACTGCTTCCTTCCGGACCAATTGCCTGTACATCCACTGCCTTCAGCAGTATTGCCAGCAGCACAAACAGTACAGTATACAGAATCGCCTGCATCCACGTTTTACTGATCTTCATAATTATTCTCCTCCATTATCCAGCAGTTCATCCAGCGTCTTGCCGTAGGACGGCAGGAACTCCTGCATAAAATCATGTACTTCCGGCATCGTCTTTTCCATCTCCTGCAACGAGCGCAGCGTTGTTGCATAGGCGGTTTTGAATTCCGTGTTGCCGGCGCTTTCTTCTTCGATGCACTTGATCAGAGCAGACAATTTATCCGCTGCTTTCACATAGGCATATAACTGCTCATGAAGAGACGAAGAAGAATCGATGTAGGGACGATAGTATTCCCGCAGATCAGCCGGCAATTGCTGCAAAAGACGCTCTTCTGCCCCGCTTTCCACCTGCTTATAGGCATCGTGCAGGCGCTGGCTGAAGTATTTGACCGGTGTGGGCATATCACCGGTAATGATCTCGCTGGAATCGTGATACAGTGCGATCACTGCGGCATCTTCCGCCGAAAGATGCTTTCCATAGCGCAGATTGCCGATCACGCACAGAACATGTGCGATCATTGCCACTTCCAGTGAATGCTCACTCAGATTCTCACTGCGGGTGCTGCGCATCAGTGCCCAGCGTTCAATATATTTCATCCGCGATACGACCGCGAAAAAATGATGCTGACTCATACTGTTCCTCCCGGACTATTGTATATCGTAGCAGATATTTGGAATGTTCAACAATGCGATTTGCCCTTGTGTTTTGCAAATGCAGTATATAATGTACCCATTGGAGGTACATCTGTATGAAAAAACCGCTGATTCTGCTGACCGCCCGCAGTCATGTTTATTTCAATTCCCGCGTCTTTTCCGATAACGATTCCTATTTTGCCTATGTACAGGCAGGCGGCGGACTGCCATTGCTTGGTGCAGCGTTTACAGAAGAAGAGGCAGATCTCTATGCGGAAGCCATGGACGGTCTTCTGATCACCGGCGGCGATGATATTGATCCCTCCCGCTATAACGAACCCAATACCCACAGTGAACTGATGGATGCTGATCTTGAGGAAAGTGATTTCCTTCTGTATGAGGCATTCAAAAAAGCCGGCAAGCCGATCCTTGGCATCTGCCGCGGCTTCCAGGTCATTGC
Source organism: Solobacterium sp. (assembly GCA_017539385.1). Classification (GTDB taxonomy): domain Bacteria; phylum Bacillota_I; class Bacilli_A; order Erysipelotrichales; family Erysipelotrichaceae; genus Bulleidia. The sequence goes on from JAFYHC010000078.1 coordinate 8,584, forward strand.
GGTCGCGGAAGGAAGCAAACTGATCCAGGACATCCCTTCTCTCGGCATCTACCACGAACACAACCAGAGAAAGATGGAACCGGCACTGCCGTCCAATGAGACAGCACATATGGCTTCTTTCATTCCCGGCACCCAGCTTAACAGTTTCTTCGGGGATGCCTATCCGGTCAATACCTTCCATCATCAGGGCATTACCGAGGCACCGGAAGGCTTTACCCTGTCTGCCCGCAGTGACGACGGTCTTGCGGAAGGCATAGAAAAAGACTGCATACTTGCAGTCCAATGGCATCCGGAAAGACTTCTGCACGATGCAAAACACCGTGCAATTGTCGAAGCATTTGTCAGAAAATGCTCACTTTGACAGGCCGTAGAAATCTTCAACGATATAGTCCGGATGGGAATCATTTGTGATTCCCATATTCATTATGCTTTCGCCCCGTGTGATCAGCACCGTTTCAATGCCAAGTGCATTTGCCGGTACGATATCCCGTGCAAAATCATCCCCGACTACGACGACACGCGCTTCATTGAGATCCAGATAGCGCAGTGCCTGCGCATACAGTTCTTCACTGCCGCGTCCGAATGACAGTGCTTTCTGTCCGGATGCGGCTTCCATCATTTTAATGACAGCACCGTTGCCGATCATATCCAGGCCTTCGTATTTCTGTGTCATGCGGTTATCGACCGATACCAGTTTTGCGCCCCGCAGCAGACTCTGCAGTGCATAGGAGTAATCCATATAGGACATATTCCTGTGCATTCCCATGATCAGCCAGTTGGGATTGCGGTGATCCACGGAGAACTCACCGAGCCGCAGTGCTTCATGCAGGCCCTTTCCGCCGATCCCGACAGCCCGCTTATGGGACGGATAATTTCTCAGGATCCAGTCAACAGCAGCCATTGCACCGGTATAGATCTCAGATGCAAATACATTGCCGATGCCTGCCTCTTTGACCAGATCGACCAGCTGGTCACGCTGTCTGCCGCTCTGTTCGCTTACCAGCAATAAGGGAATATCATTGCTGCGCATGGCCTGCAGCCACACTGCAGCGCCGTCATGATCATTCCGGCTGCCGCCCAGCAGTGTTTCAAGAGAAACGATGTAACATTTATTCATCATACGCAATCACCTTGTTTTTATTGTACCATAATCAGGTCCCCCGTTTATGGTATGATGATTACAATGCAGGAGGAACTCCTTTGAAAAACACGATCAAACTATGGATCATAGTCATCCTGGCAGCGATCCTGATGACATTTGGCTTTATCTGGTTCAATGCCTGTTATATATCACCCCAACGTTATACGACCCGGTTTGAAAGTCTGGAATCCGATAAGATCCCGGAACAATTGGATCATGTCAACATCCTGTTCTTCAGCGATACCGACTATGGCACATTTGTGAACCAGAGACGGATCCGGAAACTGATCGACAGGATCAATGAACTGTCTCCGGATGTTGTCATCTTTGGCGGTGATCTGTACGATTACGCTGCTTCTTCTTCGGCAGAAGACAACGCTTTCCTGGCAGAACAGTTCCGGCGGATCGAAGCACCGCTCGGCAAGTTTGCCGTTCTGGGCGATTTTGACCGCAAAGATGAAGCGACTTCGGCCGCTGTCCACTATGTACTGAACAAATCAGACTTCGAAGTACTCAACAACCGCAGCATCACCCTGCACAATGCCGGTTCCCAGTCGATCACCCTTGTCGGCATCGATAACGGCCTCAACGGATCCCGCAACATCGATCAGGCATATGCCGAAGTCTCCCGGGATACCTATGTAATGACTGTCTGTCATACACCTGATACCGTTTCGGAAGTGCCGGCAGATCTGACGGACTATTACATTGCCGGACACAGTCACGGCGGACAGGTCTACTACTGGATCGGTTCCTACTATATGCCGCCATTGGCAACGGATTATCTGCGCGGCAAGCATATGGTCAAGGATGCATTTATCTGCGATGTTACAAACGGCACCGGTACAACGGTTGCGGATGTCCGCTTCTGTGCACCGGCCGAAGTTGTCGTCTATACGCTGCACTGCACAAAGCTGCCTGAGCCTACTCCGACACCGACGCCGATTCCCACTCCGGAACCGACTCCGGAACCAACACCGGTACCGACACCGACACCAACGCCTGTGCCCACACCGACACCAACTCCCACACCAACTCCCACACCAGCACCCACACCAACCCCTGCGCCAACCCCGACACCGGACGCAAACGGCGAACTGCCGGGCTGATACGGCGCAAACATGGTATACTAACAGAAAGAGGTATAAAACTATGTGTATTTTCTGCAAGATCATCGCTCACGAGATCCCTTCTTCCACCATTTACGAAGATGATAAGGTTCTCGCCATTCTGGATATTTCTCAGGTTACAAAAGGACATACGCTTGTCATGCCGAAGAAACATGTACGCAATATTCTGGAAGCAGACGACGAAACAGCCGAAGCCTGCATTCGCACTGCCAGAATGCTGGCTAAGCGCATCGTTTCCCGCACCGGTGCTGCCGGTGTGAATATTCTGACCAACTGCGGCGAAGCAGCCGGCCAGTCCGTCGAACACCTGCACTTCCATATCATTCCGCGCTATTCTTCCGAGGATGCTATCACGATCGCATTCAATCCGTCCGAGAAGCAGGATCTGGATGCTGTCTGTGCCCTTCTTGCGGAGTAGCAGTATGCCGACCGCACTGTATTATCTGCATCATCCCTTTGCACCGGAGCCGAATAACCCGCCCCGCTTCTGCGCAGCCAATGTCATCGTATGCGATGACAAGGTCCTTCTGGAACACCGCAAGGACAATTTCCAGTGGGGAATCGTTTCCGGCAGTCTTCATAACGATGAGAACTTCCCTGCCTGTGCCATCCGGCGCACGGAACAGGAGACCGGCATACGCCTGAAAGAAACCCAGCTGCGCGAACTGCATATGTTTGATGATCCGGGACGCATCGTATCGTATCTGGAAGGCAATATTTACCGGGTGATCCATTTTGCCTATTACACCGAACTGTTTGCCATTCCGGAAACCAAATGCGGCGAAGAAAGCCTGGAACTGCGCTGGGTGCCTTTTTCCCAGTTAGGCAATTATTCCATCACACGCACCCATCAGGATATTCTGGAAGAATACTGCCGTCAGAAAAAAATTGAATGCACCATGCACGCCGACGTTTACCGCAAATAAGCACACCGGCGTGCTTTTTTACGCCATAAGAAAACAGCTGCCTGCATTGCAGGCGGCTGTCTTACTTTTTTACCTTCAGCCGTTTCAGCATGATCTCCCTGGCTTTGTCTTCCAGCGTATCATCCAGCGGTGCAAGTGCCACTTCTCCATAGCGTTTGCGCAGTGCACGCTTCAGAATCGCATCTGCGATTCTGGGATTCTTCGGCAGCAGCGGTCCGTGCATATAGGTCGCGAGCACCTGATCGTTCATAAATCCCTCGGTGCCGTCGCTGTACGTATTGCCATGCCCATAGAGCACTCTCGCAAACGGGGATGCTACATTGCGTGTCTGTCCGCCATGGTTTTCAAAACCGACGGCCTGGAACGTTTCGTTGTCCATGGTCGTTTCTACGGCGATATTTCCGATGCAGCGGTGATCCCGGTCGCTGCTTTCCGTATAGTAGTCAAAGAACCCAAGACCGTCGATGACCGTTCCGTCCTGGTCTTTGTAATACTTTCCAAACAGCTGGTATCCGCCGCAGATCAGCAGGAATGCCGTTTTGGCATCCATTGCTTCCCGGATATTGTCTTTCCTCTTCAGCAGATCATCGAAGATCAATTGCTGTTCCCGGTCAGCTCCGCCGCCGAGAAAGAACAGATCATAGTCACGAATGTCTTTTTCTTCGCCAATGGTGCAGGTATCCACGATGCACTGGATCCCTCTTTTTTCACTTCGATAGCGCAGTACTTCGGTATTGCCTTTATCGCCATACAGATCCATCAGATCGTGGTACATCCAGAGTATCTTTATATCCATTTCTGTTCCGCCTTTCTGAGGATCGCACGGGTCGAATGCAGGGCCGTATAGGTGGCAATCACATGACTTGGCATATTTGCCTCATCCAGCCATTCAACGGCCTTCTCTGCGTCTTCTATGACCTTTATGCGGTCTTCCATGCCTTCGTACTTCAGCCGCAGTGCCATATCATATGCACGCCGTCCGCTGCAGACGATCGTTTTGATCTCCGGCTGGTTCAGACGTTCAAAATGCGCATCCCAGATCCAGCTGACATCATGGCCATCCTGGTCATTGTCATTCAGCAGGATCAGAAGATTCTTATCCCCCGGCACACTGACGATATACTTCATAACTTCATTGGCACCGGTCGGATTCTTGACCAGATTGATCACACTTGGACGGGAAAGCTGGAAGACTTCGTTTCTTCCCTCTTTCAGTACAAATGTACGGAAGACACGGTCCGCACATTCCGGATCCAGACCAAGAGACTTCATCACCGTCAATACCGCTGCACAGTTATAAATGGCATATATGGTATTGATGAAGGAACTGAATATGCGTCCTCCGGCGGTAAATGTACGATGGGCAAAATCAATATCCGTTACAAGCACATCCGGCTCGATCCTGCCAAAGCCGTCCGCCTCGCACAGGAACCGTCCGATATGGGAATACTGATAGTATTCATATTTGAGAGGACGTCCGCACCGCGGACAGAATTTGCCTTCACTGGCCTCATTGGTGACTGTTTCCGAAATGGAATTGCGGCCGACGGAGAACAGATGGATCTGTGCTTTTTTGGCTGTATCACAGATCCGCAATACGTTTGGATCATCCCCGTTCAGAATCAGATGTCCCTCAAAGTCCTTCGTGACTTCCTGGATCTTGCGGATGATCGTTTCCATCTCTCCCGCTCTGTCCAGCTGATCACGGAAAAAGTTATTAACGACAAAATGCGTCGGATGCAAGTTGGCAAACTGCCGGTACACCGTCAGTTCATCCACCTCGATGACCGCTGCATCTGCCTGTACACGGAAATGGCTGTCACTGTTGGCGGCCAGCAGTGTTGCAATGCCGACATTGAGGTTATCTCCACGGCGGTTATTGATCGTCTTCAGTCCGGCTTCCCGCAGGGATTCTGCGATCAGATTGGATGTTGTCGTCTTTCCGTTTGTTCCGGTCACGAGCACGACGATCTTCGGCATCTGGAATTTCTCCAGAAAGTGAGGATCCATCTTCAGACCGAGCACACCCGGAAACGAACCGCCGCGTCCGCTTTTATGCAGAACGGAATAGACCGACTGTACGACTTTTAAACGCAGTCCCATGGTCACTCCTCTCCCTTTGGACGATAGAACTGCCGGTTATCCAGTGAGAACAGTTTCTGCGTCCAGGTGCCCGGTGCAGTTTCTTTCAGTGCCTGGTTCAGCGTATTCAGACGGGCATCCATGTTATCGATCAGATACAGGACTTCCGCCTCCTGCAGCATCGGCAGTACCGGTGAACCAAATTCATAATGTCCATGATGCGACAGGATCATATGATGCAGAAGGATCGCTTCTTCCGTTTCCGCAAGACCGGTCTTTTCCGCCACTTCGCTCAGCCATCCGTTTGCCAGCGATATATGTCCTTCCAGTTTTCCTTCCAGCGTATACTCCGTCGTCACCGGACCGCTCATTTCCGCCGTCTTGCCGACATCGTGCACCAGCACACCGGCGATCAGAAGATCCCGGTTGAGCTGCGGATACAATTCCGCGATGGACGATGCCAGTGCTGCCATGGACAGGGAATGCTCGGAAAGACCGCCCAGATAGTTATGATGGATGCGGGAAGCTGCCGGATAGTTGTAATACTTGTCTCCGATCAGTTTCAGCATCTCCCGTACCAGCCGGCGGTAACGCGGATTCTCGATCGAATCAATGTAGTCTTCCGCTGTCTTGCGGCGCTGTTCTTCCGGGATATGGGACGCAATCACATATTCTTCCAGCGGAACAGTATTCTGGTCCAGATCCACGACCCGGTTGATCCGCAATTGCAGGTTATGATTGTAATCCAGCACTTCAAAATTGAACGCTTCCACATGACCGACGTGGATCGCATCCACGTCTTCTTTTTTTACATCCCAGAACTTTCCGTCGATCAGTCCGGAGCTGTCCTGCAGTGTCAGGGTGAGATACGGTGCTCCTTTGGCAGTCGTACCGTTTTTAACTTCTTTTACAAGAAGCGGGATGTTCATTCTTTCTCCCGCTGTGAAATCCTTAATCTTCCGAATCGGCATTCCATTCCTCCATTGCGGCTGTAATATCCGCACCTGTATAGCCTCTTGCCGCGCAATAGCGGTAGATCCGGCTGCGCAGTTCCATACCGGAATACTTTCTGCTGTAGCGCTGTGCTGCCTTCAGCACGCATTCCCGCAGATTATCCATTTCTCTGTTTTCCGCCGCAGAAAGATCCAGCCGTTCCAGTACATCCGAGATCACATCCGAAGCAAAGCCGCGTGTCATCAGTTTGGTGCGGATGCTGTTACGCATCTTGGCAACCGATTCATTGCGGTGGCCGCGTGCATAGCGTGCCGCAAAGGTCTCTGCCCTGCCGGTCTCATCCGAAGCATCTTCTGCCAGCACTTCTTCGATCGTTTCCAGCGGAATTCCCTTCTTCTTCAGTGTCTTGACAATGTATTCCCGTCCATGGAGGGTATTTTCCAGTGCCATGACCTGCTCTGCACAATACCTGCGGTCATTCAGATAGCCTTTTTCTTCCAGCTTCTCCACGATCGCATTGACCGTATCGATACTGCAGGACGTATTCCGTGTCAGCCAGTCATAGATTTCCTTGCGGGTACGGTCCTCCACAGCGATCTTGCGCACACACCGGTTATAGGCATTGGTGCGCTCTTCCTCTTCTTTGAGTTTGCGGACATCTTCTTCACTCAGTATCTTTTCCCGCACCAGACGATAGCGGTAATAGTCATCGATGGAAACGTTCAGCCGGAATTCCTGGCTGCCGTCTGTTTTCTTCAGATAGATCTGTACGATCGAATCTTTTACATGCAGATCCACAACTGTATATTCCGTATGAAATCCCTCCAGGACATCTTCATAGACATCCAATACACTTCTGACAAAATGTTCACTGGAATACGGCTGTACCTGTTTCTCCGCATTCCTGCGCCATGTATCGCTCTCTTCCGCACTCAGCTGCTTCATCTGTTCCACAGCAGCGGAAAGATCATCCTCATCGGAGAAGAACCAACCCGTTTTACCTGGAATGAGAAGATCATCAAGCACTTCATCATGACGCGCAAACAGCGGCAGACCGGCTGCCAGTGCTTCAATGAATGTCATTCCCTGCGTTTCGGAAAGACTCGGAGAAATAAACGCATCGGCTGCCCGGTAATAATCCGGCACTTCTTCCGCCGGATGCGGTCCGGCAAACTTCACACTGCCGCTGACACCGCATTTTTCTGCCAGTTTCTGCAGCGGTTCAAAGTCCGGTCCTCCCCCGACAACGAGCAGTTTTACATCCGGTGTCTTCTCCAGGATCTTCGGGAATGCACGCACCACCAGATCCATTGCCTTTTCTTCCGCCAGACGCCCTACATAGATCAAAAGCGTATCGGTTTCCTTTATCCCGTATGTATCGCGGATCTGCTTTGTACGGGCTGGATCAAGGTGTGCGCGGGAGAAGCGGTCCAGCATCAGTCCCGTCGGTATGACTGCCATTGGTGAATGCACATGATACCGCTGCAATAGTTCCTTTGTCTTTTCACTTGGAACGATTACCCGCTGGCAGGAATCGCCATACATTCTGGAAAGCCATGCAATCACTCTTTTTGATACCTTATCCACACTGTCCAGATGCAGAAGATTCCAGTAATGCGTATAGTCCTCATATGTCGTATGATACGTACTGACAAGCGGGATCTTCAATTCCCTGGCACAAAGACGCGCAAAAATACCGATGCCGAATTCCGTCTGTACATGGATCAATTGCAGATGCAGATCTTCGATCATTCTGCGTGCCAGCAGATGGAACGGCCCGGTCATCGTATAGCCATACAGAAATTTCAGCTTAATACCGGAAAATCGAAGTATCGTATGATCCTGATTCCATCCGGCATCGTCTTTTCCGACTGCTGTCGTGATCACATATACTTCGTGTCCGTGTTTCTTCAGTTCTTCAAATAATATATAGGTACTGTTTGCCACCCCGTTGATCTGGGGCGGAAACGTATCCGAAAACAATCCTATGCGCATAGATCTAATTCTCCTGTTTCAATTCTGCGGAAAGTACTTCCGGATCGAATGTGGTCGGTATTCTTTCTTCCGTTTCGATCGGAACATTCTTCTGTGCTTTTGCCCATGCAAAGACGATACTGCCGATGATCAGAACCATATAGAATGTCATCACACGCCACAGGATCATGATGGAAGCCGCATCCACGCTGTTAAAGATCGTGGAAAACATCAGAACAAATGTTGCCTCGGTACCGCCGCTGCTGCCCGGCATCGGCAGGAATGCATTGACCATCGATACAAATGCACTCAGAGAAATAATATTCAGCAGCTGGTCTGTACCAACCGGGATCCGCAGTGCTTTCGCCGCAAAAAACGGAACCGAATATTGAATGGTCAGACGGATGACCGTGATCAGAACGAGCTGTGCGATCATCTGCTTATGCGTCTGCAGCACGACGATCTCACGGCCGAATGCCTGCAATTGCTCATCCAGTTTCTTAAGTGTTGCTTCTTTGTTTTTGACCAGATGCAGCTTTGCACCGATATGGATCCCGCTTGTTGTCAGCCATGTATAGAAGCGCGGTGAACGGGCCAGCAGCCATAAGAAGACAATGATTGCGGAACTGACTGCGAAGCCGGCAATAACGATCAGGAAAAACTGCGAGTAGTTGCTGTAAAAATACCCGAAGCGAAGCACCAGCAGAAGCAGCACATATACCGTCATCGTACTCTGGTACACAATAAAATCCAGCCACAGAACGCCGATCGAATTGCTGTAGGGAACTCCCTGTTTCCGGAAGATATATCCCTGTGCGATCTGACCGCCGCTTGCACCCGGAGTGATATTGTTGAAAAGACCTGCCACATACGCATTGACGATGCCCTGGCTGATGCGGTAATTGGGATGCGACTGCTGGCATTCCGTTGCCAGTCCCCATCCCAGCAGACACTTTTCTGCCACAAGAAGAAGAAAGATCAGCAGAATGAATTTGATATCTGCATTTTGAAACATATGCAGAATTTCACCTGCCTGATCTTTGACAGTAATATAAAAAACAATACCGGTCAAAACAAATATTAATGCAATATTAAACGGTGTACTCTTCAGAATCCGTTTGATTTTGTTTTTCATACACAAATTATACTCTGCAAGTCTTTATTTGTGAATGACCGCCGTTTTTGTCAAAACTGAGCCTTACTTCTCTTTCTGCTGCAGAAGCGATGTATAAATGGCTTTGAGCTGCTGTCCGACACGGTCAATGCTGCGCTCTTCTGCCGTCTTATAGCCTTCTTCCGTGGTATCAGGAAGACTGCCGTCTGCGATCCCCTGCAGGATGCGCACAAAGTCATCGTTGGTCGTTCCCTTGTAGCAGTTGACTCCATCCTGCAGCCATGGATCAAAGGCACCGATATCCCGTACAACGGTCTGGCATCGTGAGCCGAGTGCTTCCAGTACAACGATGCCTTCTGTTTCTTCATACGATGGGAAGAAGAATGCCAGTGCATCGGAATATGCACCCTCAATGATCGGTCCCTTGACATATCCCGGAAACAGTACGTTGTCCGGATGATGTTCCACGATATAGGAGATCTCATGGGGAATGACCATTTTGTTTGTATCGCCAAACCAGATGAATTTATACTCCGGCATGCGTCTTGCGACTTCCACAAAATCCGGCAGTCCCTTTCTCTGAAACAGCAGTCCCACGCCAATCACGACTTTATCGTCTTCCTTCAGTCCGAAATAACGCCGGAAAGCCTTGATCTTTTCTTCATTGCGCGCAAAGCGGTCCAGATCCACACCGTTGGATACCGCATAGATCGGCAGTTGGATCCCGTATCCTTCCAGGATCTTCTTGGAATACGGGGTCGGTGTAATCAGCACATCTGCCTTGGTATACAGGCTGACCAGCCATTCCTTTACGATCGGTGCAATCAGATTGGAAAAGATATAACTGTTGCGGAAATCTTCTTCCGTGGAATGGGCGTGATAGATGACCGGCTTGCCCATCTTCCGTGCATTCCGTATGATACGGTCACTGTTGGTGCCATATGTATTGATATGCAGGATATCATAGGTCGTATCCCATGGATCAATGGTGTACTCAATGCCGGCCGATGTCAGTGCCCTTTTCTGATGTTCGAATGCCCTGCCAACACCCGACATCTTGATCAGTTCTTCATTTTCAAAGTACAGAAGTATCTTCATCTTCTTCTCCGTCAATCTTCAAACAGGCCGCCGCGGTCCAGTTCATACTGCTCTGCATAGAACCTTCCCGTCAGCACCCTGAGTTCTATTGTACGTATATGCCCGGGATTTTGCAAAAAATATGTTGAACCGTTCATGGCAATGCTGTCAGGTTTCTGCATGGATACTTCGATTGGGATTCCATCCTGTCCGGCGAACGAAAACTCTTCCGGTGTTCCCTGCAGCAGGAAGCCTTCCCGCTGCATTAACTCATATACACCGGCAAAGGACAGACCATGGAAATTCACATTGCCCAGCAGACCTTTCTGCACGATATGCTGCCCATCCTGTTCTGTCAGGATACAGTGTTCATTCTCTGTCATATATGCATGGATCTCATCTTCTGTGAATGCGTTCAGAAGATCACTGCGGCATTCTTCAATAGCCGCATGCAGGAAATGATTCCGAATGACTGCTGCTTCGGCATCGGTAAATACCGTGTAGGCATTTTGTTCTTCTGTCTCTGCCATATATGCTTCCTTTGCCTGTTCATAGCACAGATGCACATTTACCAGCAATGAACCGTCCAGCTGTTCCGCAAGTTCATCCAGCAGCTCTTCCAGCCCATTCCGATCATTGTAAGACCCATAGACTTCCGCATACTGCATGCCCTGGCTGTCTGCTGAACTCTCTACCGATGCATGCAAAAAGCGCTCCTGCATCTTCTGCAGCGCACAGAAGCGGTAATCATCCCAGATCCATTCGGTCTCTCCCGTCAGCCCTTCCGTGATATCTTTCAGAATATGAAAAGAGATCCCATCTTTTGTCTGCAGCGTATAGCGTACATCCGTATGGCCGTATTCATCGCTCAGATCCTGCTTTTCCATGATCTTTGCGCCATTGATCTGAAGCGTTTCTTCTGCATACTGCGTGATCGTATCATCCCGAATTCCGCAGGCACACAACAGCATGCATACCATGATCCACAATGCTTTTTTCATACCTTCATCATACACCAGGGCATCAAAAAAAGAGAGAACCCTTTCGGATCCTCTCTTTACCAGTAATACTTACTGAGCAGCTTCCTTGGTCTTCAGCTTGTTGTAACGTGTCTGTGCATCGGACAGTGTCTTAGCAAAGGCAGCTTCAGCAGCTTCTGTACCGCGGATCTTCGGCAGGTTGAAGTAACGAGCTTCGTTGAGCAGGAAGTCGTGGAACTTCTCCCACTTCGGCTCCTTGGAGTCGACCTGCAGCGGCTTTTCTTTTCTCGGGTCGAACCGGTACAGTGTGACATAACCGCACTCAACAGCGTTCTTCTGAACAGCCGGAGCGTTGATCAGACCACCCTTGATACCCTGTTCTGCACACGGAGAGTAAGCGATGATCAGGGACGGTCCTTCGTAGCTCTCTGCTTCGCGGAATGCCTTGATTGTCTGCATCTGGTTTGCACCCATGGATACCTGTGCAACATAAGCTGTGCCATATTCCATGACGATCTGACCGAGGTCTTTCTTCGCCATAGCCTTACCACCGGCAGCGAACTTCGCGATGGAAGCAGCCTGGGAGGACTTGGAGGACTGACCGCCTGTGTTGGAGTAAACTTCTGTATCGAGTACGAGAACGTTGACGTTCAGGTTGTTGGCCATGACGTGATCCAGTCCGCCGTAGCCAATATCATATGCCCAGCCGTCGCCGCCGACGATCCATACGGACTTGCCGACGAGGTCTCTCTCATATCCGAGCAGTTCCTTGACTGCTTCGTTGTCGGATGCCTTAACACCGTTAACGATGCGTTCTTTCAGAGTTCTCTGAACTTCTCTGTCATCCTTGGCAGCGATGTAAGCTTCGAATGCTTCCTTCAGATCTGCATCAACCTTATCGAGGTTGTCTTCCATGATCTTGAGGATCTTGCCGGCCTTGAATGTCTGAGCGATCGCCATACCGAA
>JAFYHC010000079.1 GCA_017539385.1 Solobacterium sp.
ATGGAAAAAAGCTGATGGCAGTTTGAAGTCTTTACTTAAGCGCTAGAGGAGAAATAAAATTCGAACCTTTTTATTCATAAAACCTAGTATTCAGGTCAAATATGAGAAAAGGTTCGGATTTATCAAAGGTTCGGATAATAGAAAAAACGTCCTGCCGGTGTCAGTTCAAACGCCCGGTTCTTTCGTTCCAGAAGCGGATACCCCAGTTCTTCCTCCAGTGCCTTGATCTGCTGGGAGATCGCAGATTGGGATATATGACATTCATCTGCTGCAATCGTAAACGAACCGCATTCAACAACTTTCTGATAATAACGGATCTGACGTAATAACATACAAAATCTCCTGCCTGTATTATAGCAGGAGATCAGCATGCATTCCTTAGTCGAATTCTTTCGAAACCTGTTCCAGCAGTTTCCGAATCGGAAGATGCTGAGGACAGACACGCTCACACTTGCCGCACTTGATGCACTCTGATGCCTTCCCGTTATTTGCGGTCACGACATCATTGTAATAGAACGGCGCATTCCAGTCGTTGAAGATATGTTTCGTATTATAGGCAGAGAATACATCCGGAATCAGAATTCGCTTCGGGCATGTGCTTTCCTCAATGCAATAGCGGCACGATGTGCACGGAATCATATTCATGGAATGGAATACATCGCATACCTTCTTCACCGCATGCATCTCCGCTTCATCCAGCGGACGGAAATCCTCCATGAAGGATACATTGTCCATCATCTGTTCCATATTGCTCATACCGGACAGAACAACGCGCATATTGGGGAACGATGCCGCAAAGCGAATTGCATAACTTGCATTCGAACCGCCGTGCAGTTCATCCAGAATCTTCTGTGCATCTTCCGGCAGACGGATCAGATTGCCGCCCTTCACCGGTTCCATCACCAGCACCAGCTTATCATGCTTTTCGCATACCTCATATACCTTGCGGCTTTCCACTGACGCGCTTTCATAATCCAGATAATTGAACTGGATCTGTACGATTTCAATTTCCGGATACTCCGTCAGGATCTGATCCAGTACAGAAGCCTTATCATGGAAAGAAATGCCGACATGCTTTACCTTTCCCTCTTTCTTCAGTGCGAACGCCGTTTCATACGCCCGGCATGATTTAAACTTCTCAAAAATCTTTGCATTCTGTGCATGCATCAGATAAAAGTCAAAATACTCCACACCGCAGGCTTCCAGCTGCTGTTCAAACAGCGGACGGATCTCTTCTTCTTTTCTGAAATAACTCGCTGTCAGTTTATCCGTCAGGATATACGCTTCCCGCGGATAGCGTGATGTCAGACATTCCTTCAAAGCCTTTTCACTTTTTCCGCCGATATATCCATGTGCCGTGTCAAAATAATTGAATCCGTGTGCAATGAAATAATCCACCATGCGGTTCGTCTCTTCAATATCGACTTCTCCGTCTTTCATCGGCAGACGCATGCATCCAAATCCAAAGTTCTTTTTGATTTGTTCAAACTGTTCCATAGTATCCTCCTCATTCACTAGATCAGTTCATGCTGGTTCCATTTACCGCTTCTGTACCGGATCATCATTAATATTGCCTTCAATGCCCAGTCCATGACCATCGCACAGGCAATTCCAATCACTCCCATCCGGAACCCAAGGCATAACAGGAAAGACATTCCTGTCCGAAATATCACTGTGCAGAGGATCGATGCATACATTGTAAAGCGGACATCCCCCGCCGCACGCAATCCGGCTGACATTGGTCCGAAAAATGCACCGATCGTACCGCAGAACACATTATGTATGATAACAATGATGATCAGAAGACGACGTGTCTCTTCCGATATGCTGTACAGCGGCAGAATCAGCGGAAGACAGATAAGGATAAACAAATTCCACAGGAAACTCAGCAGCGTTGTGATCCGCATCAGCTTCCACAGATAATAATCCGCTGCCTCCCTGTCACCGCTTCCCATACACTGTCCTACACACGTGATAAACACCGGAGACATGCAGCTGACGATCACCGCGGCAAGAGACCAGATCGTCTGCCCGATGCCATTCGCTGCAATCTGTGCTGTGCCAAATGTTGCAATCAATGATCCAAGCACAACCTTCGCCGCCTGAAACAAACCGCCTTCAATTGCATTCGGAACTGCCACATGCAGTATCCTTCTGGACATTTCACGATTCCCTTTCAAAATAAACGGCATCCGTATACTGACGGCATTCTCGCTTTGAAAGCACAGAATAGTCATCACCACTGCTGCGAAATACCAGGATATCGTTGTCGGCCATGCCACACCTGCTGCACCTGCATGCAAAACAAAGATACCGATCGCATTGCCAACGATATTCACCACATTCATCATCATCGAGACTCGCATGGTAACGGATGTTTTTCCCATTGCCCGATACAATGCCGTTCCCGCATTGTACAAAGCATTCGCCGGGAAAGAAAGAATCACGATATGCAGATACGTACGGCATGCGTCCATGACTGCCGGATCCACCGATGGATACAGCAGATGCAAAACTGTATTGCCGCCCGCAAGCATCACCAGCATCAGCACTACAGATACCATCCCGGCAATACGGAATGTCTGTGATGCTGACATATCCGCATTCTTTCTGTCTGCTCTGCCAATATACTGTGCCGTGATCACACCGCCGCCAGCACCAAGAGACGAAAAGATCAGAATAAATATCGTGTAGATCATCGTATCCAGAGAAACACCAGATACTGTTGCCTCCCCGGCATGCGATACCATCATCGTATCCGCGAGTCCCACGACCATCAACAGAAGCTGTTCAATGAACAACGGTATGATCATTCGTTTCAGATAATTGTTTGAAAACCGCTTGCGTGATTCTTCAATCTGCTGTTTTGGTTCGATCCAGCGCAGAATATGATCCATCCGCTCCTCCTTACAGACACATTCTGTAAATTTTCACAACATCTTCCGGTGTCAGATCCACATACCCATGAATCACACCTGCTGCTCCGCATGCATTGACTGCCATCTCTTCAAACCGGGTATCATCAATTCCCATCTCTGACAGATGGCTCTTAAGACCCAGCGTATCAAAGAATAGTTCCTCCGTGCATTCAATTGCCTTCTCAGCAGCTTCCATCACCGGCATATCTGCCGGAATGTCATACACATTATAAGCCATGCGTGCAATCTGCGGTGCAGTATTCTCATTGAGAATATACCGCATCCATCTTGGCATCAGGATCGCAATCCCATGACCATGCACCATATCATACACAGCCGATAGTTCATGTTCCATTGCATGTACACTGGTAAACTGACGCACACCGCATGTCATGAAACTATTCAACGCCCACGCAGCTGCCCACAGAAGATTTGCACGTGCATCGTAATTCTCCGGTTCCTGTACCGCAACAGGTGCCCATTTCACCACTGTCTTCAAATGTTCATCCATCATGCGGTACAGCATATCCATCTTGTCATCTCTGGAGAAATACTTTGTATCGATCGTATGTGACATGATATCCACAGCACCGCACGCTGTCTGGTATGCCGGAACCGTAAACGTATTCGTTGGATCATCAAACGTCACCGTCGGACGCAGTGCCGGTCCGTTATATCCCTTCTTTTCTTCCGTTTCCAGATTAGAAATAACGCAGCTCGCATCCATCTCCGAACCGGTAGATGCCATCGTCGGCACCGCAAAAATCGGAAGAGCATTCATGATCGGTTTTTTTGCCTCAACCAGATCCCAGCAATTCTGCGTATCCGCCTTTGCCAGTCCTGCAATTGCCTTTGCACTGTCAATCGCTGAACCGCCGCCAATCGCAACGACTGCCTCAATTCCATATTCCCGGCACATTCTGCCGCCTTCATTAATATCCGTATGACGCGGATTCGGTTTTACCAGATCATAATCATACAGTTCAAAATCCTTCAGCTGTTCCCGGACCTTATCGTACAGTCCATATTTTTTAATCGAACGGCCGCCGTACACCAGCAATACTTTTTTCCCGTATTTGCTGATCTCCGCCGCCATCTTGTCTACTGCATTTTTGCCAAAATGTACCTTTGTCGTATTCTGGAATGAGAAATCGTTCATCATACTCTCTATCCTCCTTAGATATTCTTCTTTGCCCAGGCAGCTGCTTTTGCTTCACTGCGCTCCGCATCCGATCCCCGGATCGATAAACCGCTTCGTACATCCGCACCCGGACATTCTTTTCTGATATCTTTTTCACTCGTTCCCATTCCGCTTCCCTCATTGGTGCAGAACGGAACGATCGTCTTTCCGCTGAAATCAAAGGCATCCAGGAATGTGAACACAGCCATCGGCGCAGTTCCCCACCAGTTCGGATACCCAAGGAAAATCGTATCGTATTCTTCCAGACTTTCCGGCAGCGCCTTCAAGGCCGGACGGGCATTGATTCTCTTCTCTGCCATCGCTTCTTCCGTGCACTTCTGATAATCTGCCGCATAAGTGCGCATTGTTACCAATTCAAACAGATCACCGCCAACTGCCTTCTGTATGAACTCTGCCACTCTCTCCGTATTTCCCTTTGCAATCGAGCGAATATTACCGCCAAAATAGTTTTCTCCGGTTCTCGAATAATATACTGTCAGGATCTTACCCATACTCATTTCTCCTTTTTGTATTTATAGTGTAACGGCTGGGTGATACCTGAACAATTTGACTTTCTGAACGTTCGCATAAGTATCTCTAATGCTAATTCGATGCAATTCCGGCACTGCAATGTCCGTATTTGGCCAGAAATATTAGAAATACTGTTACTTCCTCCCTCTTTATATCCTTTATAATGTATATCGGAATATGGGGACCATATGAAAAGATTATTAATTATATTGATGCTTTTTCTATTGGGATTCAGCGCTTGGACATTATATCTGTATCCGCAGACCGATCGTATTCTTGCGCAGGAGAATGCTCTGATCGAAGAACAGAATCAGCTGAAAAATCAATTGCAGGACGCTCAGAATTCCATTCAGGAAAAAGAAACGGAAATCGCTGAATTAACAGAGAAAGACCGTCCGGCAGCGGAGGCATATCAGACATGGAAAGAAAGAACCGAATACATTCAATCCTGCCTTCCGCAGTAATCCTGCTCTTTGCAGTGCTCTCCTTTGCCGTTCTCGGCTATAACTGCCTGCGCATGTACCAGACCGCAGAACAATCCAGACAGCACATCCAGTTGCTGCAGACAGAAAACGATCAGATCCGCTCTGAACTGGAACAGACGTCCTCCATACTTGCTGAAAAAGATGCACAGATCCAGGAACTGCAGGCAATTGAGACAGCTCTTCCGGGAATGCGCGATCAGTACTATGCCGCATGCAAACAGCTTGAAGACGCAGTTCTTGCCGGCACAACAGACAAAAAGATTGCCTATCTGACTTTCGATGATGGGCCGTATGAAGCAACGACCGGCCAGTATCTGGATGTACTTGACCAGCATGATGTTCTGGCAACATTCTTCCAGCTTGGCAAGACGGGTGATGGAGATGATGCTTTGTATCGCCGCATCTACAACACCGGCCACACCATCGCCAACCACACCTATTCCCATCAGATTAAACGCATCTACTCCAGTGTAGATGCCTTCATCAGCGATGTTGTGCGCAACCGCACCTTTATCCAGGATAAACTCGGTATTACTACCAATATTCTCCGCTTCCCAGGAGGCTCTTCTACAGCCGGCCCCCTCAAAGACGGTATCATGGAAAAACTGCGGGAAATGGGGTATGGATACGTCGACTGGAACTCCGCAACCGGTGACGGCATCGCCCTCGCCAGTCCGGAAGAATACCGCGACAACGTTCTCAACAACACAGCCGGAAGAAGCATTCTGGTCGTTCTCATGCACGATTACAGCAACGTCACTCTCACCGCACTGCCTGAGATCATCGACGGTCTGCGTGCCCAGAACTATGTTCTTCTTCCTCTTTTCTACGAAAGCACCATGGTTAATAAATAATCTGCTGAAAAGTCACTTTTCAGCATTTTTTTTATTTTCTGCAGGGGGATCCCTTTTCTGACGGGTATATATAGGTGAACGGATCCAAGGAGGAGGTGATCCACATGACCCGTTATATGGCAAACCGAATACGTATCTATCCAAACAAACAACAGACATCTCTTGCAGTCCAGACCCTTGGCTCCTGCCGCTTGGTCTACAACCTCTATCTCACTTCCTGGGCCTCCTGCCTCAGACACACTGGCAAAGCCCTCTCCTACAACGAATGCTTCACAAGCATGGTCGATCTCATGAACTGCCTTCCATGGCTGCGTGACGTCAACCTCTCCGCTCTGCAGTCATCCCTCCGCAATCTGGAGCACGCTTTCCAGATATCTCAAGGCAAGATGCCTTCCTA
>JAFYHC010000080.1 GCA_017539385.1 Solobacterium sp.
GGAGTGACAGTTATTTCATCTGTACTGTATCTGACAGAACTGAAGAAATGATCAGTCACTATATTCAAAACCAGTAAGCCGGCTAACCCCTCCTAAGCCTTTTTTGTCTATAGAAGGGGTCTGCGCCGCCTGGTGAATCAATGCGGGCGGAAAGGTCACCTATGAAGGCTGTTACCAGCAAAGAGGACAGGTCGGGCTTCGTCCTGCCGTCTGGGTAAAAAAGAAATAAATACCGAAAATGCACGCAGGTGCATTTTTTTTACGCATGAAAGTGAATCACTGTCTGTGATGCAGCTCAAAGAAGATATAATGAAATCAATTTAGTGGATGGATAACAGCAGATGAAACATGATTTTGTGATCGATAAAAACGGGACCCTGACAGAATACAGAGGTCATGCCAGAAAGATCGTTCTGCCGGATACGGTCAAAGGCATTGGCGAGTATGTATTCAGCGACATGGGATATGGTGCAGTGAAGGAATTGACAGTACCGGAGGGTGTGCTGGAAATTGGGGACTATGCGTTTCGGAATTCCAGCCTTGAGACGATCGTGCTGCCTTCCACATTGCCGGCCATTGGTTCCGCTGCTTTTCTTGGATGCAGGAATCTGAAATCTATTACGATCCCGGAAGGCGTCAAAATGATCTGGAACAGAACATTTGCGCACAGCGGTCTGGAAGAGATCGATCTGCCAAAGGGATTGCAGCGTATCGGCCAGAGAGCCTTTTACTGCTGCAAAGAACTGAAGAAAGTGTCTCTTGTGAAAAACAGGGATATTGAAATCGAAGACGATGCATTTAGTGGCTGTAAGGGGCTGCTGGATGACAATGGTCTTGCGGTCGTTGCGGGCAGAGCAGTGTATTATGAGCCGAAGAGCGGGGATGCACATCTGTATGTGGAAATTCCGGACGATGTCACAGTGATCGGTGAACATCTGTTCTATAAGAGTTCTCTTATGCATCTGACGATGCCTTTAAAGTGTCCCTCGTGGTCTGTCAAAGAGATCCGTCGTCATGAGTATGCCCAATCGATCTTTGACCGGCATGGCAGCTCCATTGCATTTAAAGACAATGATGGAAACATTGCCGCAAAAGTGATTCTTGCGACAGATAACGAAGACTGGCAGACAAAGCAGGACTGCATCGCCTCGATCCGCCTAAGGTCATCCGGAGGCTTTGATTTTGCGGCATATGACAGCAATTTTTCAAAGCTGCATCGCTTATACAACAAAGCAGTCATGGCACTGGTGCGGCTTGGATATCCCTATGAATTAGCGGATGAAATGAGGAAGGAATATACAGAATTCCTGTGTGAGAACTGTGCTGCTATCGGCAAAATGATGATCGATCGTAAATTTGCAGACCTTGCCATGGATCAGGCAAAAATACTGGAAGTTCTGGAACAGATCCACGCAGTGAATTCGGACGTGATCGGGGAAGTGATCGGCTACGCACAGCAGCAGGGAGAAAACGAACAGGCTGTACAATTGCTGGAATATCAGAAGAAATTCCGAGAAGAAGATCCATTGGCAATGCTAAAACTATCGGATGATGTGAATCGGGATAACCATACAGATGACGGTGAACCAAATGAATAAAGATGATTTCGTGATCGATGAAAACGGAGTTCTAACAGAATACCGCGGTCATGATCTGGAAGTTGTTCTTCCGGATAATGTCAGGGTCATTGGGAAGCGTGTATTCAACAGTGACATGTTAAAACAAGCCGGCAAAGTTATAAAATTAACGGTCCCGGAAAGAGTTACAGAGATCGATTCAATCGCATTCAGTCATTCGAAAATAAGGGAGATCATTCTGCCGTCTACCTTAAAAAGAATTGGTACCGGGGCATTTCGTCACTGTGAGGATCTTCATTCGATCAATATACCGGATGGGGTTACAGAAATTGGAATTCAGGCATTTAGTCATAGCAGTCTGAAGGAAATACGTCTTCCTGCAAAACTGGAACGTATTGGCGATGAAGCTTTTTTTGACTGCCGTGATTTGGAAAAGATCGTTTATGAAGGGAACGGTCATTTGGAAATCGGAGCCAGGGCGTTCACGGCGTGCAGAAAACTTTTAGATCCATCCGGTTTCTTCATCTTTCAGGACAGACTATATGATTTTTATCCGGATCATTACGAATCTGATATACAGGTGAATTTGCCGGAAAGCGTTCGTTTTGTTGAAAATGGAATATTCAACTTTCATCCGAGAGTTCACATTATAATGCCCATTCATTGTCCGCAATGGCGTTCATTCCCTTTAGAGGACAGACTGCCTTTCATCGAAAGTCATGGCAGCACTCTTTCATTCCGGGATGAATCCGGATCCATTGCGGCAAAGGTGATATTGGCAATAGAGTCTGAAGAGAATATCGTACAGCGTATCTCCTTTGGTGCTTTCCGCTGCAAACCGGAAGGCGGCTTCAATTTTGAACGATACGACAGTTTTTTCGAAAGACTGTCCAATCCCCATAACAAAGTACAGATGGCATTGGTACGTCTTCGCTATCCTTACGAATTAACAAAACAGGCAGAAGATAACTATGTATCATTCCTTCGTAAGAGCAGTTTATCTATTGGAAAAGATCTGATCGTACAGCAGGATATGGAGACATGGAAGGCACTTGCCGAAAAGAAAATATTCCGCCATGAGGATATCCCGGAAATGATTGCATATGCACAAGAACAAAAACACTATGATTTTGCAATGGAACTGATGGAGTATGTAAGAACGGCATTCCATGGGACGGATATATTCCAGTCTCTGAATCTTCCGGATAACACTAATCATGAAGAATAACTTTGAAATGATCTGTCTGACAAAAGAATGACTTTACTCGGTTCAAACCGACTCGGTTTCAACCGAGTAAATATTCATATCAAAGAATTGATCGTTTCGCATGGCAGCATCCATGACTTGCTCAATGTGATCTTCGATGCGGAACTGTCGGTTCTCGGCATGGAAAATAGGGAGTAAAGACATGAAAAGGTATGATGAAAAAGAATTTGTCATTGATGAAAATGGTGTTTTGACAGAATATAACGGTCATGATACAGAGATCGTTCTGCCGGCAGGGACGAAGAGCATTGGAGAGGCAGTGTTCATGTGCTTCAGAGGTTACAGGGGTGTAAAAAAACTGATTGTACCGGAAGGTGTAACAGAAATACAATCCAGTGCATTTTTGGGCTCATGTCTGGAAGAAATCGCTTTGCCTTCCACCCTGAATAAGATCGAGAGCAATGCTTTCTGTTATTGTGGATCTCTGCGATCCATCACGATACCGGATGGAATCACAGAAATCGCAGAGAGCGCTTTTGCATACAGTGGTCTGGAAGAAATTCATCTTCCAAAACATCTTGCAAAAATTGGCAGATATGCATTTTATAAGTGTTCATCTCTGAGGTATATCGATCTTTCAAACGCAGATTCTATTGAGATTGGAGACGGCGCATTTGCGGGATGCATCGGGCTTACCGATGAAAACGGCATGCTTATTATCCAGAACAGATTGTTTGCAGTCACCAGGCATCCTCAATACATAATAGAAGACTTTGATGTACCGGATCATGTTTCCGTAATAGAGGACGGTGTGTTTACGGACGGACAGTATCATATCACGATGTCTCTTAACTGCCCGCTCTGGCATACCGGGAAAAACCCAAATGGTACTGTGCTGTCACTCCTGAAGAAAGACGGCAGTTCGATCTCATTCAGGGATGCGGATGGTAAAATCGTTGCAAAGGTGGTTGTGCTGACAGAGCCCGAAGACAGCAGTACTGCTGAGAAAATGCTGTTATCGATCCGTCTCAGAAAATCCGGCAGATTTGATTTTGCTGCGTATGACAGAATGTTTTCAAAACTGGAAATAATGAATAACCGACTTGAGATGGCACTGACACGCCTCCGCTATCCATACGGATTAACTGAAAAGGCGGAAGAAAAGTATATTTCCTATCTTCGTGAACAGGGGGCTGAAATAGGCAGGTTAATGATCGAAAGAAATGACAAAGAAACGATGCGGTTTCTTATGAAGAAGAAAGCGTTCTGTGCCGCTGATATTCCGGGATTGGTCGAATATGCGCAGGAACAGAAAGAATATGATTATGTAACGGCTTTGCTGGATTACCAGAGTGAAGAACTCGGAAAGAATGATGTGTACCAGTCTCTGAGTCTGTCTGATGATACCGAAGAAGAGTAAAATAAACGGCTTATACCCGAAGGTATAAGCCATTGCTGTATTCGAAGAGCTGAATCACTTGCCGGACTTGAGGATCATGTTCTTATAGAAATCCACACAGCCGGGGAGGCAGTTATACTCGATATTCTCATTGAGACCGTGCATGCCTGCCAGCTGTTCGGGACCGTAGATGACCGGAGCGAAGCGGACGATGTTGTCGCAGATATCCTGGTAGAAACGGGCATCGGTGGCACCGGTCATGACATAGGGACTGACCGGAAGTCCGGGGAATGTCTCTTTGATGCGGTCAGTGACGAATTGGAATGCTTCTCCGTGGATATCCGTTGCTTTGGAGACATCCACAGCATGGAAGACTTCCGTGGTAAGACCGTATTGTTCTGCCCGTTTGCGTATGATGGCAAGGCTTTCGTCTTTGCCCTGGTGGGGAATGAAGCGCATGTTAGCACCAAGGGTGGCTTCCTGCGGCATGACATTGTAGGCATCGGATCCGGACTGCATCGTAAAGGCGATGGTCGTCTTTAGCATGGCAGCGCCCTGGGAAGAGATGGCAGGCATAGCAATGGCAAGCAATGGTCCAAACAGCCACAGATTGCCAAAGACAAGCTTCAGCGGGAAACTGGCATAGGGTGCCAGCTGTTCAAACATGGAGCGCACTTCCGGAGACATTTTCCTGGCGAAGGGATCATGTTTTTCCACACTGTTCACAAATGCCGCAAGACGGGCAATAGGGGAGCCTTTCTTTGGGGCAGAGGCATGCCCGCCGGTACTTTTGGCAGTGAAGCGGACACCGGCTTTTCCTTTTTCAAAGACACCGACCATGGCAAAGTTGCCCGGTACACCGCCGACCGGCTCCGTGATGATGCCGCCTCCCTCATCACAGACAAGATATGGCTTTACGCCTCTGCGGGTAAGTTCTGCAACGATCTTCGGGCAGCCGTCTCCGGCCCATTCTTCCGTGCAGGAAGAAGAAAGATATATATCCTGAGGAGGAATCACACCCTCTGCCAGAAGCTCCTCCACGGCCTGGAAAAAGCCGAAGACAGAGCATTTGGTATCGGATGTGCCGCGACCCCATACTTTGCCATCTGCGATATCACCGGAGAATGGTTTGTGGAGCCATTCGCCCTCTGCCGGGACAACATCCTGATGGCTCATCAGGACAATTGGCTTATCATGATCCACACCGCGCCAGTAATATAGCAGATTGCCGTCGATGTCGGTCTTTTCCAATTGCATATGCACAAGCGGGAACAATTGTTCCAGCAGTTTGTGGAAAGCTTCGAAACGCTGCGGATCACGGACACTGTCATAGGATGTCGTATCGCACTGCACCATCCGGGACAGTGTTTTTGCATATTCTCTTGCCCGTCTTGTTTCTGCCGGTGCCTTGTATCCGGATACTTTGGAAGGCATCAACAATGTCCGCACCAGTGCAATCAGCAGCAGTACTGCGATCACTGCCAGCAGAATAAGTATGAGCATACCGATGAATTTCATGCATTCGCTCCTTTCCTTCGCCATGCCAGCCACGCCAGGCCAATTGCGATCGCTCCGCCGGGCAGGATCATGATGCTGGTCTGTGAGATCAATGACGGCACAAAGGTGAATAACAGCGTCATGATGGCAAGCGGAACACAGGCCAGTTTGATATTTCTGCGGAAATACTGATAGGCCATGGCACCAAATAATGCCGGTACAACATTGGCGAATGCCGGCTGCAGTGCTTCACTCTGCAATATTGGCTGCAAAGGCACCAGCAGAAGCACACCCACCGCCAGCACCGTGATCGTTGTCAGGGATGATGCGGCGATGGACAGGGTGGAAATGATCTCGTTTTCCGGTGTCCCGGTATGGGTGCCGGCGATCTCACGTGCATTCATGGCACATGGTATCTTCATGTTAATGAGGTTGCCGGTAATAAATGCAAGATAGCCGCCGCCTGCGCCAAGCATGGGCGTATAGACCAGAAATTCCACCACACTGGATACCGTCCAGATAATACCGACCGACAGGAATCCCTTCGCTGCAGCAGAAAGATTCGGCATCGCACCAAGGATCGATCCGATCACAAACGGTGCCCCAACCAGCAGCACCAGTGTAATAGCGGTTGCCGTACGTCCGATCACATGTGTCGTACGATCATATTTTTCTAATACCTTCGGATCCATGACTGCCTCCTAGAATAAGATCGCTGCCAGCATGCCGACAAGCATACTTCCCGCAATGGAGAAGCTTTCCAGCCATTCCATATGCTTTTTCTCTGCCAGGTAAATAAACCCGGCCATGCACAATGCAGATACGAATGCGACAATGATCGGCGTCAGGTCTCCCTGAAAGGTGAGTACACCTTTCCCGGATACAAACCCGCCGATATAACTTCCGATATACGTCGATACCAGTCCGATAAACATCGCTGCCATGGCCATATCGCCGAAGCCGCCTTTTCCGTTCTTCTTTTCCTTCGTATTTCCGGACAGTTTCTTCAGATATCCCTTATTGAAGAAGAAGGACAATACCATGCCCCACATGATGCATACGCTCATCAATAACGCAATGGTGGAGAATGCCTCCGGTGTCATCTCCGAAGCACTCAAAGTGGATAATCCCACCTGTTCCGCTGCGGCCTGGGCAACCTGTGTTTCATAGTGCAGTGCACCGATCACCGACAGACGCAGCCATGGCCATGGTGTTCCAAGACTTCCCGACAATGCGATGACACCCAGAAGAATTCCAACACTTGGCAGAATGGAAAATGTTACGCTGGATGTCAGCGTCCGTTTCAGTTTTACCGGATCCATCCCAATGGCGATCCCTGCTTTGTATGCACGTACCATGAATACCACGCATACCGCCGCAACGAATGCCACGATCCCGCCGCAGATCAGATACAGCGGCATACTGTTCAATTGTGCGATCATAGAATTCTTCTCCTTTCCTCATTATCTTTGTGTTGCAAATACTGTCTTCATTATACCGTATTCTGCCATCTCGTACTTACATGTACTCCCATGGGAAGTGCTTTCTATGTATGTACTATGATGGAAATAACAGGAGGAATACAATATGAATGCAAAGACATTGATCGTTGGCCTGGGAGGAAGCGGTTCCCGCATCCTTACACATCTGGTGAAGAATTTTACGGAGCAGGAGAAAGAAAATACCAGTTTTATTGCACTGGATCATGATCAGACGGAACTGCGCTGTCTGCAGGAAGAGAATTCATCGATTCAGACAATTTCGATTGCCCAGAAACATACTCTTGAACAATGTGTGTTTTATGAGGCAGACGCAAGAGACAGCTGGTTTCCGCTTCATCTTGTAAATACGATGAATTTTACCAACCCGAGCCGTGCAGCGAGCAGACTTGCCTTTCAACTGGCAATACGGCAGGGTAAACTGCAGTCGCTTGATCATATACTCCATCATGAAAAACCAGAACAGATCATCCTGACTGGTTCATGTTTCGGTTATACCGGTTCTGCTATGGTTCTTCCCTTAAGTCTGCATATCCGTCAGATCCTTCATGACAAGACAAATATATGCGGTGTCTTCCTGATGCCGGATGTCTATGATCCCCTGATTCGATCGCATGGGGAATATGAGAAGGCCCGTGAGCATACATATGCATTCCTGCGGGAACTCAATGCATTTACTGCTGAAGAAGCGGGCGTGCTGGATGAAACATATACCATTGGCATGAATCTGCCGCGTCCTGCTTCCATGGAAAATGATATGGTCAACGGCAGACCGCTGGACCTGTGCTTCCTGCTGTCTGCTGATCCATCGCATCCTGCTTCCAGCAGCGATATACATGCGTCTGCCGCTGTGCAGATACAGGATGTGATGCGGACATCTGTTACAGATCAGGCAGGAGCACTTGGTGCACACGATGTATGCAGATATGCACTGTTCCATGCCGGTGAAGCAGCTGCACATTGCTGCAGACCATCCGATCTTCCGGGATTTTCCAGAGATGGTGTATATTATGAAATCTATCACCGTACCATTGCGGCATATGATCCGCGCAATTACGTATCCCGTGTCATTACCCCGCATCTGGACCGCAGCTGGCATGATTCAGCCTGTTTCCCGGATTTGGATGTAGTATGATGAGTAACAGATAGAAGGAGTATTGCCATGTTGTTTTTCCATACGATCAATTCCGGTGTCCGCGAATGCAGCGACCGCCGCGATGGCGTATTGGTAGATGTACGGCTGAGAGAGGAATATCTGAAAGATGGTCACATTCCCATGTCCGTCAATGTACCGCTCGCAGAACTCAATTCATGCAGGATACCAAAAATGAAGCATCTGTATGTATACTGCAGAACCGGTGCCCGCAGCAGAATCGCAGTACGGATTCTGAAGCAGATGGGATATCTGTATGTGAAAAATATCGGCGGTATAAACAAATATAAGGGACCGCTGGATTATGGCGAAGTAGAGCACTGAGACGGTCAATCCATGATAAAACAGGAGGAATTCATGCATTTCTTCCTGTTTTTTAAATGCCTGAACTGCGCTGAGATCAAAGGGCAGACCGCATGAAATCCTGCAGGATCTGACATGCCTTTTCATCTGCCTGTCCCCTGAACATGTGTCCGCCGCCTGGTATCTCTTCGTAGTGACAATGCGGGTAGATGTCCTTTAATGCCCGGGAATACGAAATATCTACGATCGTATCTTCTGTACCATGTACTAACAATACCGGTCCGTCATATCCTTTCATTTCTTCATAGGGATCCATATGCAGGACAGTACGTGCATAATCACCGCCCAGTTTCATGGGAAAACGTCCAAGAACAGCAGGGATATGAGCGGGATCAAAGCGGTAGAACATCATTTTTCCGCCTCTTGCATCATCCGGTATGCATATAGCCGGATAAAACAGGATCAGCCGGTCGATTTCCGGATGTGCGGCTGCGTAAAGACCTGCCACAAAGCCTCCCTGGCTGCATCCCATGACTGTAATGCTTTTGGGTGTGAATTGTGTCCGGATGGTTTCCACAACAGCCTGCAGATCCTCTATCTCACTGAAGACCGTCATATCCTGCGTACGCCCATCGCTTCTTGAGAACAGACCGCCGCCGCAGAAATCAAAAGTGACTGCAAGAAAGCCCATATCTGCTAACAGCTGTGCATATTTGCGGCACATGCGCTCATTTGCGAGAAATCCATGGCACAGAATCACAGCATGTGAACATGCCTCCGTACTGCCATAAATATGTCCGCGGATCGTCAAAGCGCCGCGCCTGAATTCGATCTTTTTCTGCATGTTTTTATTATAAGAGATATTCACACATCCTTCATTGTTTCATCATTCTGTATTGACACTTCTTCGCTATTGTTGGTAAAGAAGCAGGAGTCCTGCTTCAGAAAGTAGTAGGAGGTGTCTGATGGAAAAAGAATCAGAGTATACAGAAAAGAAATCCGTACATATCATATCGGACGCTCTGACGGCATTAAAAGGTGCACTGGTAGGGACTGGTGCGATACTGCCGGGAATCAGCGGCGGTGTATTATGTGTGGCATTTGGCATTTATGAACCGCTCATGGAGATGCTGTCGGATCCAAAGAAGCACTGGCGCAGACATATCCGCATGTTTGTACCGTTTGCGGTCGGATGGCTGCTTGGGTTTATCCTGTTGGCAGGTCTGGTGGAACAGTTCTTTATCCTTGCGCCGGCAGCGGCAGTACTGCTGTTTGCGGGACTCATTGCCGGAACTGTGCCGCAGATGCTGAAAGAGGCAGAAGAAGCAGGCAAGACATCCTGGTCATGGCTGATCGTCAGCTTTGCAGTCTTCTTTGCATGGTTCACATGGATCGCACAGTCTGCTTCTGCAGCGATCACTCCCAATATCTGGTGGTATTTCTTCTGCGGTGCAGTGTGGGGACTTTCCCTGATCATTCCCGGTCTCAGTTCCTCATCCGTATTGATCCTGATGGGGTTATACCAGCCGATGACTGCCGGTATTGCCACATTGGATGTGAGTGTGATCATTCCGCTTCTGCTTGGTGTTCTTGCGACAGTAACGACATTGTCCAAAGCAGTCGTATCCCTGTTTGCAAAGCATCGCAGTATCATGATGAAGATCATCAGCGGGATCATGCTGGCAAGTGCATTGACGATGATTCCGGATACAGCAATGACAATGACACAGTGGATCCTTCCGGCTTCGTGCATGATCATGGGATATGCAATTGCACGCTGGATGGATCAGGCACATTCCGGATTACCGGAATCGTGAAAAAACTCCTGTGTCATAGTATGATAGAAGAAACGGAGGCACTATGAGACCGGAAGAATATGATGCAGAAGAATTGCGTGAAAAACTAAAAGATTACTATGGAACTGCCATGGTATCCGGAAATCCCATGGCTGTCATTGATCTGGCCCGCATTGAAAACATGAATGCGGAAGAGATCCAAAGAGAAGCACAAAAGAATCATATTAAATAACAGGAGGATTGAACAATGCAGTTTGTGATCACAGCCTACGATGGCGCAGGAATGCTGGAAAAGCGGATGGAAGTACGTCCGGATCATCTTGCCAACATGTCGCAGATCAAAGGAAAGGTACTGTGTGCCGGCGGTCTGCTGGATGAAGCAGGAAAGATGAAAGGCTCTGTCATGGTAATGGAATTCCCATCCAGAGAACTCTTCGATGAATATCTGCAGTCGGAACCATACATCAAAGCAGGTGTATGGGAGAAAGTTACTGTAGAAACAATGAACGTTGTTCTGCTGAATGGGGAAAAATACGTTAAGTAAGAACAAAACTGTTCACTGACATAGCTTAGAAATGTAATGCAGCAGAATGAGCCTCCATGGTCATAATCTATGGAGGCTTATTTACGGGAAAACAACGACTGTACAAAAGAAAAACGGCAATGACTGCATCGACACGGCTGAGAATCGGCGTATACTATACAATAATAGTGTTCGACAAAACGAAGAAGCAAAGCCGGCATACCATTGTTATTCTATTCAGAGATATGTTTGCTTTGCATTCTGATGAATGCCGAATTTTCAATAACAGGCAAAATTGAAGACAGTCATATAAGTGGGGGCAGATATGAGTTTTTTCAATATTAAAAAAGAAATAGAAGAGAAAAGTATTGCTCTGGAAAGCCTAATAAAGAAGTGCGAAGAAGAGAAAAAAAAACTGTTTTTATTCAAAAATAATAAGAAAATCAGTGAGTTGGAAAAGCAGATCACAGATCTTGATGGGGAAATCTCGGAACTAGAACACAAACTTAACAGCCAGCTGGAAATGAAAAAGACTACCGGTGCAGCGGTGAGTAAATTTGGTTCATTTGCAAAAAAACACGGACTGAAAACATGCGTAGGATCTGCTGTGGCATTTGGGGCGTATTGCGGATATTTGTATGTTAAGCCGCTGAATATCAATGGTGATCAGATCACATATCGTTCAATGATCGAATCTTTTGAAGAAAGGGACGTACAGTCGGACGAATATACGCCTGAAACATACGAACGTTACATGCACGATCTGGAGGATGCTGAAGCTCATAAGAATGACATTTTTATGAGTGATGAAGAAAAGCTGGCTTATATCGATGCTGTATCATCTGCGTATGATTCATTAGAGCCAATACCGGATAAGACAGCTTTATTTGCTGCTTTGACTAAGGCTTCTAAATATGATATTTCTGCGTATACACCTGCTTCAGCAGAAGAGTTTCAATCTGCAGTATCCAAGATGCAGGATGTTTACACCGATTCAAATGCGACCAAAAAAGAAGTAGCAAAAGCAGAAAAAAGTATCGCGGATGCATATCTGTTACTGACGCTCAAAGCAGATAAAACGGCATTGCTGGAATTATATAATAAGTATTCAGAGTTTGCTCTTGATGACTACACTCCTTCTTCCGTAAAGAAGTTTAATGAGGAGATTCAAGGCACAAAGAAACTGATCGATGATGCAAACATTTCTCAGGATAAAGTGGATAAGCAGGTCCAGGAAATGCAGTCGATTGAGACGCTTCTTCTGAAAAAGGCAGATAAAACATCTCTGAAGAGTCTGATTGATGAATGCAATGGACTGGATGGCAGTAAATATAAGAGTGGATACAGTGAACTCACTTCCGAAGTGAAATCATTAGCGACACTTCTTAATAATGAGGATGTTTCACAGGAAGAGGTGGATAAGGCTGTATCGCATTTGCAGACAACAAGAAACAATCTGGTTGAATACATTGTAAACGTGTACCGTATCAATATGAATGCGGTACTGCAGAGTAATAACCATGTAGGAAATGACTGGAGTTATTCACGATATTATAAGAACGAATCTGTACATAACGGATTCGAGGTATCTGGTGAGCCGGGCAGTTCAGTTTCGGTTGAAATGGGAATTACTGAAAATGATAAATCACCGGATACAGGGTATGGATCCGCATCGATAACGTTGGAAAACGGCTATCAGACATCATTTGAAGTCACAGTAAGAGAAGACAGAGGAAGATATTCTGGTAATACTGCAACATTTACTGTTTATGTAACCGTGACATACCTGAGACAGGAATAAGGCACATGCCGGTGTATGGTGAAAAAACTACCGGATATGCAAGTTTGAAAGAGGCAGTGAAGTGAGTTTACTGCTTCATTTTTTTATGGGCTTGGAATCTGGATAATTATTTGCACGATACAGCGCATAAATATTACAAATAATGCAGAAAAACAATATATTGCCGGATATATGAATTTTATACTGTAAATGGTAATACGGAGGACTGTATGAAGAATATCACAAAAGCAGTATTTGGACTTGCGGCTGGCTGTGCGTTGGCGGAAGGCGCATTTCAGGCGTATGTGCATAAAGGTGAAAAGAAGCGTGCTGCAGCAGAAGGCAACAGCAGACAGTATGATTACAGAGATCTGCAGGCACATCAGGATTCTGTTTTAAAAGATAAGAAGATTTTGTTTCTTGGCAGCAGTGTGACATATGGTGCTGCAGCACAGGGACAGTCCTTTGTGGAATTGTTTGAGAAGCTGGATGGCGTACAGGCAATCAAAGAAGCAAAGTCCGGTACAACACTGGTGGATGAGAATTCTGTACTGGCACTGGTTGCCTTTGGCAATGGGGACAGCTATGTAAAGCGTCTGAAGAAGGTAAAGGCAGATACACTGGATTGTGTGGTATGCCAGCTTTCTACCAATGATGCAACGATGAAGAAGCCGTTGGGAATCGTCAGTGCACAGACAGCATTGTCTGCGTATGATACAAAGACGATCACCGGGGCAATGGAATATATCATTCAGTACTGCAAGGAGAAATGGAACTGTCCGGTCGTCTTCTATACCGGTTCATATTATGACAGTGCTGAATACAGTGCCATGGTGCAGCGTCTCTATGATCTGCAGAAGAAGTGGGATATCGGAATCATTGATCTCTATACCAATCAGGAATTCAACAATATCTCAAAAGAACAGTATGCATTGTATATGTTTGATCCGATTCATCCAACCAGAGCTGGCTACAGCAAATGGTGGATGCCCATGATGGAAGAGGAACTGACCAGGTTCCTGGCACAGCAAGGCGAAGAGAGATATTCTGACTGTCATTGAGAACCTGACGAGGATTGCGCGGGAACTCTAAACCGTATTTTAAGAGAAGAGGGCAGGGAGATCATAAAACAGATCTCTCTGCCCCAACATGTTTTGCGAATAATAACGGGTTTGGATTTTATCTATAAACGTGGTTTTTATACTGCCACCAGTGATGATGACATGAAGGCTCAGGTATAGCAGACTATGCGTCTTGGCTCCTTGATGACCATAACATCTCCTCACCTCAACCCCAATTAGTTTATTTCCAACATCCCTCATTAGGATCCCATTTAGTAACTGGCGCACTGATTTGAGTCAGAAGGGGCGTTACAAATGTCTTGATCCGGGTCATAGCATCGTTCATTGAGATCTGTATCATAGCCTTTTTCTTTTTCAGGAACGAGTTCCATCTGGTCTGATGCATCGAATCATCCAGAAACTCATTGCTGAATGCTGCCGTTTCCATTGTGATGGGAGTTTTCCGGTTTGTGAATGTTTCCGTGACAGCATTGTTCAGTTCTTCATAGTTGAAAGGATATTTCTCTGAGAGTACATATATATCATAGAAGTCCTTATAACGGCTGTTCAGGAAACCGTTTTTGACGATAGCTTCCAGCTTCTCGGCAATGGAAGATTCCAAGGAGTATGCATTCACCTTTGGAGCTTCCATATCCAGAATCACGGGGAATTCCATCTCTACGGCATCCGGATAAATCACATCACCAAATCCGATATCAATCCCGATTGGAATTCTGGTCCGGTCAAGATATGCGACCGCTGAGACATGCAGTCCATGATACTCTTTGAATTCTGTGATATCTTCCGCTGCAATGGAATTAA
>JAFYHC010000081.1 GCA_017539385.1 Solobacterium sp.
CACCAGCTGGTCGGAGACGGCATGTCCTGCAATATCAATAACGGACGGATCGCTGCCCGTGCGATCCTGACATGGATGGAGGAGAACAAGGCATGAAGGTACATGGATTTCTGAAAGATGTCACCGGCGCCAGCCGCGTTACCAAGGCAAGACGCGACCGCATCGCCCATGGTGATCCGAATAATATCTACTATGATCCGATCCTTGCGACAGCACAGGAACTCCATCCGGATGTTACACATGTTGTTGTAAAGGAAGTACGTGAAGCTTCTCCGACTGCCCGGACATTTGTATTTGCGGCAGACAAGGGAGATGTCCTTCCCCCGTTCCAGTGCGGTCAGTATGTATCCCTGGATTTGCAGATCGGCGAGACGATCACGACCCGTCCCTATTCCATCTCTTCCGCTCCATATGAAGCACGCACCGGTGCAGAGCCGTTCTTTGCCATTACCGTGCGCAATGGACGCCCGGACAGCGGATTTGCGGCTAACTGGCTGTATGAGAATGTAAAAGCAGGTGATACGTTCACAGCGCATCTGCCTTACGGACAGTTCTATTGGGAGCCCCTGCGCGACAGCAGAAACATCGTCGCACTGGCCGGCGGCAGCGGCATTACCCCGTTCTGCTCCATGGCCAAAGAGATCGCTCACGGCACCATGGATGCGGATCTCACGATCCTGTACGGCTCAGTCTCTTCCTCCGATATCATCCTGCAGAAGGAACTGGAAGCCATTCAGTGTGACCGTGTCCGCTTCATCAACGTGATCTCCGGCAATGAGGAATGGGATGGTGAAAAAGGCTTCCTGACGGCAGAACTGATCAAAAAGTATTCCGGTGAAGATCCGACGTATTTTGTCTGCGGACCATTGCCGATGTATAACTTTGTACGCGGTGAGCTGGATCGGCTTGGCGTACCGGCAAGACACATCCGCATGGAAGTCTTCGGTGCTCCCCGCAACATCCAGGAAGCAGACGGATGGCCGAAAGATACCGAAGCCAGAACCGTTCAGCTGACAGTGATCCGTGGGCAGCAGAAGGACGTCATTGAAGCAAATGTACTGGAACCGATCGCTGTTGCACTGGAGCGCGCCGGCATCAAAAACCGCACACGCTGCCGCAGCGGTGCATGCGGCTACTGCCGCTGCCGTCTGATCGAAGGCAATGTCTTCGTTCCATCTGTCGGTGACGGCAGACGCTGGGCAGATAAGAAGTTCGGCTGGTATCATGCCTGCTCCACGTATCCGCTGACAGACTGCACCGTGCAGATCCCGATCCTCTGATCTGACAATTTGTTACCGAAGTCCCGAGAGTTCTTCCCGGGACTTTTCTTTTACCGTCACCCGCAGATACTGCCGTGTCACTGTCCCATTCTGCACAGTACGGTATTCCGCCAATACACTGCCCGGTGTCTCTGTATCCACATTCTCCGGCAGCACCAGTACGCCGTCCTCTTTACGGTAACCCTCCACATACTGCATCGGATCAAAGCGCTCTCCCTGCAGGATCTCTGCTTCTGTAGCATTGAGATGCCATGTACTTCTATGCTCCGGCACAAACAGAGCAAGCACCAGAAACAATGCCGAGCCGCCTGCCAATACTGCCGCCGTCTTCTCCAGATTGCGTATGCCGGTGCGCGGAAAGCGTCCGTGCTGCAGGTCCATGCGCATCTCTTTCATCTTTTTTGCAGGCAATGAGGGATCACACAGACTGCGTACATATCTGCGCTCTACGTGGTGTTCCAGCGCCAGCCGGATCTCACGCATCTGTTCAAAGTTATAGCGGGATGATGCATACATGGCGATATCTTTTTCATCCAGGTCATGGTCTTTTCCAAGAGCGATCTGCTCTTTCTGCAGCGATGTCAGTTCCGGGGCAAGAAGCGAATAAAATGTCTTTTTTCTCATATGTTTGTCCCTCCTGCCCCTATATACCCCATTCTTCTTTCTTCCCCGCAAAAAAAAAGATGCCGTTCCGGCATCTTTCGCTTTGCATTATTCGTGTACTTTGTAAGCCAGCCAGTATGGTTCGCTGGACATCAGCTTCGGAATCTGGCTGAATTCTGCAGTCATGAAGTCCGGACCGGCATCAATAAACCGCATTGCCCGCATGCCGTCTTCAATAAATGCAACCGTATATGCACCGGCTTCCTTGGCAACTGTGATATTGACCGGGCTGTCACTGACATAGACGCAGTATTCTTTCTTCGAAGCCTTGCATGCACGTACGATATCCTTTGTCAGAAGGCTGATCTTTTCACCGCCGGCATCACCGCAGATGACATCCAGATATTCGCTCAGTCCGGCATTGCCCAGCATCCGCTCCAGAGAACTCTGTCCGCGGGAGGATACGACACCGGTCTTAAAGCCGTTTTCTTTCAGCCACCGCAGCGTGCGCTTGGCATGCTTGGTCGGCTGAATCAGATCTGCAAGATGTTCCTGCTGATAGAACAGGAATTCATCCACATACTTTCTCGCTTTCTTTTCCGAAAGATACTTGCGCATGATCACTTCCGGAACAGATTCTGATGCTTCTTCAATGATGTCTTTCGTCAGTTCTTTGCCATGACGGTCAAAGATCTCACGGTACGAGGCAATCAATGCTGTCTCTGTATCCATGATCGTTCCGTCAAAATCAAAGAGAACAAGAGGTTTTGGATCGATCTGATCCGGATTATTGATTTTTTTTGCCATGATATTATTACCTGCCTGTTTTAACCATAACACACTTTTGCGGATTTGTTCCTGTGACTTTCATATGTGCAAAAGAAAAAGGATCTCCAAAACGGAGACCCAGATTCGTACATAGACGTATGATTAACGCTTGCTGTACTGCGGTGCACGTCTTGCACCCTTCAGACCGTACTTCTTTCTTTCCTTCATACGTGCATCACGTGTCAGGAATCCAGCCTTCTTCAGGATTGGTCTGTAATCAGCACTTGCCTCGAGCAGAGCTCTGGCAATACCATGACGCATTGCACCAGCCTGGCCTGTATAGCCG
>JAFYHC010000082.1 GCA_017539385.1 Solobacterium sp.
CGGGAAGGGACCTGCATGACCTCCGACTGCTGTGACTACTGTATTGTCGGAGATAAGAATCCCATTGCAGCGGAGTATGAATTGAAACAGGCAGACAACAGCCTTTGGATCAGTGTAAAAAAGAGGCATCCTAAGGAGACGCAGATATGAGCAGAGAAACAGCGGGACGGAATTTGAAGATCGGCTTATTTGGAGCGGTACTGACACTGGTCGGCGATCTTTTGATCGGAGCGGCGAAATTCCCGGACGGGGCAAATATGATCGAAGGCTATTTTGCCATTGCATTGGCCATGCCCGCATGGCGGCCGATCCTTGGCGGACTGATCGGCTTTGCAGGGATTTGTCTTGAATTCCCCGGCCTGATGACGATCTATCCGCTGATTCGGGAAAAGATGCCCCGTGGCAGCCGGTTCTATAAGATTTCGATGTATATTTATCTTGCCGTCGGAGGCGGAGCGGTGCATTTGCCCTGCGGTGTGTTCATGTGGCTTCATAAAGCTGTAGCCGAGGCGGCAGGAGAGGCGGTCGGATATGACATCGCGCTGAAATACCTTCTATACTTTCTGCTTCCGGTCACCGTTGTATTTATGGTATTTTTCATCGGCGCAAGCGTGGTGCAGTTCATCGCCTTCATCAGGGGACGAACACCATTTCCGAAATGGTACTGCGTGTTCAATCTGCTAGTTGGGCAAGTCGTTTTCAACGCGGTGCGTCAGCTCGGCAACACGGCGCTGATCAACGGGATCGGGACATCCAATAAGAGCCTTGGTGCGATTGTCATGTTTACGGCGCTGCTGCTTGGCTGGAGAAAGTATGTGAGTGATCAGGACCTTGCATTATGAGTCCGATGTATCTGAGGTGAAAAAATGATTCTGATCCAACTGGTTTTGTATTGTGCCCTGTTCACGCTGATGGTGAAGGTCGGTGTGGGGGACAATGCACTGAACGGTTTATATTTCTATCCCAAACCGGTTCAGGAAAAGGTGATACGACACCCGATACCAGAGATCGAAGCAGCATCACACAGTGGACGATTCTGCTCTCGGTATCTGTCATGGCATCGGTGATGCTTCTGAGTGCATTGCGCAGAAGAACGACGGAGTGACGGTATAAGTGTATAAATTCACTGCGGCGGATCTGCTTCACATCTTTAAAAAAACGGAAAAAGATGCAAATGACATGTACACATATTTGTTTTGCCTGCTAGTATAAAAATAGTTTCGGAGGTGAAAGTGTATGAAAAGAACCAAGATGCTTTTTTCTCTTATTATCCTCTCCCTGTTGTTTGTCAGCGGCTGCAAAGGATTTAAGTATGTATTTACCGGCGGACTGGATGACTATTCGATCGAAGTGAATGCGTCTGACGGTGATTATGCGGAATCTTCTGATTTCACATTGCTCAGTGATAGAAATGCAGTGATTACCGGAAATCTCGAAGAAGGTAAACTGCAGATCGAATTTGCCGAAGCAACGATCATCATGACGGATCCGGATACACCGGAGGACGTCATTGTCGGCAATGTGATCGAAACCGTGACGGTTGGCGGGAATGAAGAACTGACGGTCAGACTGCCGCAGAATGACTATGTCATGCTGGTGACGGCTATGGGCAAGACAAAGGGAAAAATAGACATCAAGTTTGTCAAACCATAAGCAGCTCCCGATCATATGTGCAAAAAACTTCCGCGACGGAACATATGAGGAACTCATTGCCAGAAACGGTCTGTTTGCACAGCTGGTAGAACGGCAGCGTCTGGATCAATAACGGTATAGTATGCGCAGGAATGGTCATCCATGATCATTCTTTTTTTATCTGTCACATATTGACACCGTGTCAACATGTGATTATGATAATTATGCTGACACTGTGTCAGAGTTATGAACGATGAGGATTTGAATATGAGAAAAGTAACACCAGAGCAGATCGCACAGAAAAGGGAAGAGATCATCAATGCATGCGAACAGCTGTATCAGACGATGAGCTTTCGTGAGATCACCCTGAAGGAGATTGGGAATATCACGTCATTTTCCCGTCCTACGATCTACAACTACTTTGAAACGAAGGAAGAGATCTTTCTGGCACTGTTCCAGAGGGAATACGACCGCTGGAATGAGGAACTGACAGCGATTCTGCATGAAAACGAACACCTGAGCAAAGAACAGCTGTCGGAAAAGATTGCTTCTTCTCTGGCAGGCCGCCAGCAGCTGTTAAAACTGCTTTCCATGAATAACTACGACATGGAAGCCAACAGCCGCCAGGAACTATTGACATCCTTTAAACAGTCCTATGGACGCTCCATGCGTCTTGTTTGCAATCTGCTGGAGAAATTCTGTCCGGATATGAGTGTCAGTGACATTCAGGATTTCATCTATACCTTCTTCCCGTTCATGTTTGGCATCTATCCCTACACCGCGGTCACCGAAAAACAGCAGATCGCCATGAAGGAAGCAGGTATCAGCTATGTATATCAAACGGTTTATGAACTGACATACAGCTGTCTCATCCGGCTGCTGAATAACCGGTAAAAGGAGGAAAACAAAACAATGACAAACTTACCGAAAATCGCACTTGGTGCATGGGCATGGGGAAATGACGGAACATTTGGAAATGATTTATCGGCAGAAAGCCTGAAGCCGATCTTTGATACGGCTATGGCAAACGGTCTGAATCTCTGGGATACCGCATATGCATATGGCATGGGCACATCGGAAAAAGTTCTTGCCGGTTTCCTGAAGGACCTTCCAAGAGATTCGTATCTGGTATCGGATAAATTCACACCGCAGTGCGCTGATTCCTCATCACCGACGGCAATGGCAGATATGATCGAAATGCAGCTGAAACTGATGGACCTGGACCGTTTTGATATTTACTGGATCCACAACGTCATGGATGCACCAAAGTGGACGGAAGAACTGGCAAAGTATTTCGAAGGAAAAGACAATGTACCGCTGTTTGGTGTCTCCAACCACAACCTTGCGGAAATCAAAGAAGCAGCTTCCATTCTGAACGAACACGGACTGAAACTGTCTGCTGTACAGAATCACTACAGTCTGATCAACCGCTCCTCGGAAGATTCCGGGATCCTTGCCTATTGCAGAGAAAATGACATTGCATTCTTTGCATATATGGTTCTGGAACAGGGTGCTTTATCGGGCAAATACGATACCAGACATCCGATGCCGGAAGGTTCTGCACGGGCAGAAACATACAACCCGGTGCTGGATAAACTGGAGATCCTGAACAAAGAACTGAAGAAACTGGCAGATCATTATGGTGTCGGCACTGCACAGATCCCGGTCGCCTGGGCAATTGCCAAAGGAACACTCCCGATCATCGGTGTCACAAAGGAAAACCAGGTGCTGGATGCAGTGAAAGCCGCAAATATCACACTGACAGCGGAAGAAACAGCACATCTTGAAAAAACGGCAGACAGTCTGGGACTGAATGTCATCCGCATGTGGGAAAAGGAGATGAAGTAATATGGCAAAGAAAACATTGGTGGCAGTATTTTCTGC
This sequence comes from Solobacterium sp., assembly GCA_017539385.1. GTDB lineage: Bacteria > Bacillota_I > Bacilli_A > Erysipelotrichales > Erysipelotrichaceae > Bulleidia. The sequence continues at coordinate 3,517 of JAFYHC010000082.1, forward strand.
CAGCGGCGTCACAAAACGGGTCGGTGAAGAGATCGCCCGGATCGCCGATGCCGATTTCTATGAGATCGTACCGGAAGAAATTTATACCTCGGCAGATCTGGACTGGATGAATAAGAAAAGCCGCAGCAGTCTTGAAATGAATGACCCATCCGCCAGACCGGCAATCGCAGGCGAAGCACTGAATATGTCGGATTACGACACGGTGATCGTGGGCTTCCCGATCTGGTGGGGCGTTGCACCAAGAATCGTTGATACGTTCCTGGAAAGCTATGATTTTTCCGGTAAGAAGATCATTCCGTTCTGCACATCCGGCGGCAGCGGTGTCGGAAGAAGCGATACTGCGCTGCACAAAGATGTCCATGGCAGCGTGGAATGGGCAAAAGGCAGACAGATCAACCGTGCCAATGAAGCGGAGATCCGCCGCTGGCTGAATGAGGTGCTGTAATGTCAGAAGAGAAAAAATGCATTGATTTCCATGCGCATCCGGTCACAGAGGCGTTCCGGACAGCAATGAATGATCTTGGCATCGATCCGATGGAAGAAGATGGATTCCCGCTTCCCAGATGGAGTGCAGAAGATCATATTGCTTTCATGGATGAAGCAGGAATCGACTATACAGTCCTTTCTGCACCGGTCCCGCATATCTTTCATGGCAATGGGAAAAAAGCAGCCAATGCCGCAAGAGCAGTGAACGAAGAGACAGCAGCGATCGTGAAGCAGTATCCGGACCGTTTCGGATTCGCTGCCCTGATGCCGCTTCCGAATGTGCAGGGCACGCTTGCAGAAACCGCATATGCATATGATGTGCTTGGTGCCTGTGCTTTGAAAGTCGCTACGAACATGGGCGGCGTGTACCTGGGAGATCCGCTGTTTGATCCCGTCATGGAAGAATGGAACCGGCGGAAAGCACTGGTAATCATTCATCCATGCAGAGCCAGAAAACGTCCGGAAAATGTCATCACCGGTACTGTGGCAGCGATTTATGAGTATCCGGCAGATACGACAAGAGCGGTATTGAATATGATTGCCAATCGCATCATGACCCGTTTCCCTGAGATCCGCTGGATCGTCCCGCACTGCGGTTCCTTCCTGCCGTATATGCTGCAGCGTTTTACCGGTGTATCCGGCATACTGGCATCCATGGGCATGATGGAGACAGTAGATGTGAAAGCTGAATTTGAAAAGCTGTATTTTGATATCGCCGGGGATCCGGAGCCGGTACAGCTGAATATGCTGCGGATGACTGCTGCAGATGATCATATCGTCTATGGCAGTGACTTCCCGCATTCACCGGCAAAAGTGATCATTGCGAAGAAGAAGCACTTTGATGCAAATACAGAATATGACGGCATCAGAGAGAAGATTTATTGTGATAATGCAGTACGTCTGCTGGCACATAAGGAGAACGAACATGAATAAACTTAAAAGTATCGCTTCCGTATTTACCGCCTTCCTGTTAGTCGTCGGGCTGGCAGGCTGCTCCAATGCTTCAGGAAAAGCCGCAGACAGCTCTGTGCCGGAAACAAAACCCGCTGACAGTGAAAACCAGGATGCTTCCGAAGCACCAGCAGAAACACCGGCAGAAACGCCATCTGCACATACCGATGTCCTTGTTGCATATTTCTCAGCAACCGGCACAACAAAAGGCGTAGCAGAGCGTATTACATCGGTAACAGGCGGAGATCTCTATGAGATCCTGGCAGCAGAACCGTATACAAACGATGATCTGAACTATAACGATCACAGCAGCCGTTCCACATCAGAACAGAATGATAAAAATGCCCGTCCGGCCATCGGCAGTGAAGAAATTTCACTGGAAGGCTATACGACCGTATATCTTGGATTCCCGATCTGGTGGGGCGAAGAACCGCGCATCCTGGATACATTTGTGGAAGCCCATGACTTTGACGGCATCACGGTCATTCCATTCTGCACATCCGGCGGCAGCGGGATCGGCAGAAGCGGTGCCAATATGGAAGCACTGGCAAAAAGCGGCACATGGCTGAAAGGAGAACGCTTCAGCGGCAGTGTATCAGAAGATGAAATTCGATCCTGGATCGACAGTCTGAAATAAACGAATAAACGGAGGGACGGAATCATGACAAAGGCAAAACGAAACAATACCATTAAGCGGATCGTGGACGCGTCAATGACCGTCCTTCTTCTGTTTCTGATGGCCTATCAGGTCACCGGAGAAATGGTGCATGAATGGCTCGGCATGGCCATGACTGCCCTGGTGATCGTTCATCAGATATTGAACCGGAAGTGGTATGGTGCACTGCTGCGTGGAAAATACACAGTGTATCGAACTGTCACAACAGCGTTGAATGTACTTCTGATGATGAGTTTTCTGCTTACTGCATCCTGCGGTATGGCAATGAGTGGACATGCTGTGCCGTTTCTGTATGGAATTCTGCCGGTGTCATTTGCACGGCAGATGCATCTGTCCATGTCACACTGGTCTTTTGTGCTGATGGGACTGCATCTTGGAATTCATATACCGGTAATGACTGCGGGAATGAAATGGAATGAGAAAACAAAGATTGCGCTCACCGGAATCTTTGCTGTCATCGGGGGAATCGGATCATGGCTGTTTATGCAGAGCAGGATACCGGACTATCTGTTCTTCTGTGTTCCGTTTGCGTTTCTGGACTATGAAAAGGCAGGGGGGCTGGTATTTCTGGAAAACCTGCTGATGCTGTCATTCTGGGCATTGATCGGAACACAGGCGGCGTTGATTTGCAGGAATGCAGCAAAGAAAGCAGAAACAAAAAAGAACCTGCTGATTCCGATGATGATTATCATGGCATCGGTGATGATCGGTATTGTATTGTCGCTCTTCTTCCCGTCCGCAGACAAAGAGACATCGTCTGGAAATACGGACTGGTCCGCTGGTTCTTCTGAAACACAGGAAGATGCAGGAACTGACAGCGCGTCAGTCCTCTTTGATCCTGCATCTGTGAATGACGGATTTGTACGGATCGAGAGCGGTTCATTTCTGATGGACAGTCCGGAATCGGAAAACTGGCTTGCACTGCATGGCCTTGCACATAATTAATTAGGAGGTGCATATGAAAATCATTGTATTGATGGGAAGCCCGAACCGGAACGGTTCTACAGGAATTCTGGCTGAAAACTTCAGAAAAGGAGCAGAAGAAGCCGGTCACTTTGTCGAAGTGATCGATGTCTGCCATGCGGATATTCATCCCTGCATCGGCTGCGTACGCTGCGGCTATGAAGGACCGTGCGTACAGAAGGATGATGTGGAACTGATCCGGAAGAAACTGCTTGGTGCAGATATGGTGGTATTTGCTACACCGCTGTATTACTACGGCATGAGTGCACAGCTGAAGACAGTAGTAGACCGCTTCTGTGCGTACAACAGCAGTCTGAACAGCAGACATCTGAAGTCGGCACTGCTCACTGTCGCATGGAATGCGGATGACTGGACCTTTGATGCACTGGAAGCGCACTACAAGACACTTGTCCGCTACATTCATTTCGAAGACTGCGGAATGGTACTTGGCTATGGATGCGGAACACCCGGTATGACAAAGCGCAGCAGATATCCGGAAGAAGCCTATCAACTGGGGAGAAATTTATGAAACATGCAGTGATCCTGTCGGCCAGTCCGCGCAAGAACGGCAACTCGGATATTCTGTGCCATCAGTTCATGAAAGGCGCAGAAGAAGCAGGTCATACGTGTGAAATGATCACGCTGTATGAAAAGAAAATCCGTTTCTGCAGAGCATGCTATGCCTGCTTCAGAACCGGGAAATGCGTTCTGAAAGATGATATGGCGGAAATCCTGGAAAAAGTACAGAAAGCAGATGTCCTTGTGATTGCGACACCTACCTATTTCCTCACCATGAACGGAATGCTCAAGACAACAATTGACCGGTTTCTGCCAAAGTGGCAGGAACTTGGCGGTCATGATGTCTATCTGATCATTACCGGTCATGACAGCAGGGAAGGACTGGAACTGGCGGAAAAGGAACTGAGTGCAATATTCCGGAATCTCGGCAATGAGATCAGGGGAATCATATGGGGTGAAAATGTCTGGCAGAAAGGCGAAGTCTTAACGACAAAAGCCATGGAAGAAGCGTACCAGGCCGGACAGCAGATGTAATAAGGGGAGAACCGCAATGAAGAAAGTATTTGCCTGTGCTGTTTCCTGCATGATGCTGGTTACGGTGTGCGGCTGTGCCGGCAGCGTACAAAGCAGCTCACAGCCTGTTTCCGCATCCGAAAGCACGGAAAACAAGGCAGAAGACCCGAAAGCAGAAAAAGATGCACCGATCGTCTATTTCACATCGGATATTTCTGCCGAAGGTCTTGTAAAAATCTATGATGCACTTGGCTGGACCCCATCCGGCAGGACGGCTGTTAAGATTTCTACCGGTGAACCGCCGGCCAGCAATTATCTGCGTCCGGAACTGATCGGGGATCTGGTAAAGAAGGTAGACGGTACCATTGTGGAATGCAATACTGCCTATGGCGGATCCCGTTCGAGCTCTGCCATGCATAAGCAGGTTGCGGAAGATCATGGATTCACGGCAATTGCAGAATTTGATCTGATGGATGAAGAAGGCGAAGTGGAATGGCCGGTAAGCGGCGGTGAAAGACTGGATAAAATCATCGTCGGCAGCCATGCGGAAAACTATACGGACTGGGTGATCCTGTCTCACTTTAAAGGTCATGCGATGGCCGGCTTTGGCGGTGCGATCAAGAATGTGGGCATTGGTATTTCTTCTGCCAGCGGGAAGGTATATGTGCACAGTGCCGGCACACGGACAAGCGGCAGTATCATGCACAGTGACCAGGACGCATGGCTGGAAGCACTGGCAGAGATGGTATATGGCTTCAGCAGTCATGTGGGAAAAGAACATGTCATATATATCAATGTGATGAACCGTCTCTCGGTGGACTGCGACTGCGACGGCAATCCGGCGGAACCGGACATCCATGATATCGGTATCCTGGCAGGGACGGATCCGGCTGCACTGGATCAGGCATGCGTCGATCTGATCTACGCGGCGCAAGGCAATGAATCACTGGTCAGACGCATTGAATCCAGACATGGAATTCATACGCTCGAACATGCGGAAAAGATCGGCCTTGGCAGCAGAACATACACTCTGGTAAATATCGATGACTGAGTTATTTACAGTCCTGAAGAGAGAATTTATCTATATCTGGTATTACTTTGAACTTCAGTTCAGGCAGATCTTCTGGTACTGGGTACTGGGGATGCTGATAGGATCACTGATATCTGTTTTTGCAAAAGACCGCATCCATGGCATCTTTGCCGGCATGCGGAACAGGAAATGGGGAATCCTGGGTATCCTTCCTGCCAGCATTCTGGGCATTGCTTCGCCGCTTTGCATGTATGGAACGATACCGATTGCAGCATCGTTCCGGAAACAGGGCATGCGGGAAGACTGGCTTGCCGCATTCATGATGGCATCCATTCTGCTAAATCCGCAGTTGATCATATATAGTGCTGCGCTTGGTACAGAAGCATTGATCGTACGGATCGTGTCCTGTTTCTTGTGCGGCTGTTTTGCCGGTCTGGCAGTTCATCTGTTTTACCGGGACCGGGAGTTTTTTGACTTTTCCGGTTTTGAAGAGCGGAAAAGCCATGATACACATCCAAATCGATTGATCCGCTATCTGCTCAATTTCCTCAGAAATGTAAAAGCAACCGGACCGTACTTTCTTTTTGGCATCCTGCTCTCTGCGCTGTTTCAGCGCTATGTGCCGCAGGATATCATGGTGAATGTCTTCGGCGGAAATGAAGCGTGGGGTGTGCTGATGGCTGCAACGATCGGGGTGCCGCTGTATGCATGCGGAGGAGGTACGATACCACTTCTGCAGCAATGGCTTCTGGATGGAATGAGTCTTGGCAGTGCAGCTGCTTTCATGATCACAGGACCGGCTACGAAGATCACCAATCTCGGTGCTTTGAAGATCACGATGGGATGGAAACGATTTGCTTTATATATTCTGTTTGTGATGGCATTTTCCTGCATGTGCGGGATCGTTGTGAATCTTGCGGTATGAGCGGTTTCTTTTCGTACAGACAGCATAAAAATGTAACGGGATGAAAGATGCGTATCTCCGGGTGAATTTGCTATAGTATAAAAAATGACGGTGGATTCCGTCACAGCATGCAGAGGAGATGCTTTATGGACAGAAGTGACAAAGTATATCAGACATACGTTGAGATATTGAAACACGAACTGATCAGTGCTATGGGATGTACGGAACCGATCGCAGTTGCCTATTGCGCTGCGTGCGCAAGGGCAGCACTGGGCACACTTCCGGACAGGATCTGTGTGGAAGCGAGCGGAAATATTATCAAAAACGTTAAAAGCGTCGTGGTGCCAAATACCGGACTGCGGCGGGGAATTGCTGCAGCCGCATGCATCGGTGTACTTGCCGGTGATGAGAAGGCCGGCCTTGAAGTCATTTCAAAGGTAACGGATGCGGAAAAAGAGCGTCTAGGCACATATATGGAAGAAACAGAGATCGAAGTGAAACCGCTGATCTCAGATAATCTTCTGGATATGATCGTTACCGTGCATGCCGGTGACTCCTATGCCAGAGTACGCATTGCCAATGAACATACCAATATCATTTTGATTGAAAAAGACGGCGAGGTACTGCTGGAAAAAGAAACAGTATGTGCAGAACCGGAAGCGGATGCTCCGGACTTCTCATTATTGACGGTAGAAAAGATCTGTGAGTTTGCGGAAACATGTGATCTGCAGGATGTGAAAGAGATCCTGGACCGTCAGATCGACAGGAACACGGCCATCGCAGACGAAGGACTTCATACGGACTATGGTGCAAATATCGGCAAGGTCCTGCTCAAGACCGGCAATGATCTGAAAACACAGGCAAAAGCCTACGCAGCAGCCGGCTCGGATGCACGCATGAATGGATGTGAACTGCCGGTGGTGATCTGCTCCGGAAGCGGCAACCAGGGATTAACGGCGTCTTTGCCGGTTATTACCTATGCACGCGGCCTGCATGCCTCCAGAGAACAGCTGTATCGGGCATTACTGATTTCAAATCTCATCACTCTGCATCTGAAATCGGGGATCGGCAGACTGTCTGCCTATTGCGGTGCTGTCAGTGCCGGCGCCGGTGCAGGGGCAGGTATCGCCTATCTGCATGGAGGCAATGAGACAACGATCAGTCATACGATCGTCAATGCACTTGCCATTACGTCGGGAATCGTATGCGATGGTGCAAAGTCATCCTGTGCCGCAAAGATTGCCACAGCAGTAGAAACCGGCATCTTCGGCTTTGAAATGTATCAGAACGGCCAGCAGTTCTACGGCGGTGATGGTCTGGTGGTAAAAGGCGTTGAAAACTCGATCCGCAACTTTGCCCGCCTTGCCCGCATCGGCATGCGCGAGACCGATCATGAGATCATTCTCATGATGACAGAAGAAAACTGAACAGGAACATACCCGGTCATTGTGCCGGGTTTTCATATGGCATCATTTCCCGGGAATTTCAAACAGATCGGATGCAGAAACGGAAAGCAGTACATTGTATAATGAGGCTGATATTGCGCCAAAAGGAGAATGCTATGAAATTATTAGAGGATCGGATCCGCAAAGAAGGAAAAGTCATAGGAACAGATATCGTAAAGGTAGACAGCTTCCTGAATCATCAGATGGACCCGGAACTGCTGGATCAGATGGCAGAAGAATTTGCCCGCCTGTTCAAAGATGCAGGAATCACCAGAGTACTCACGATCGAAGCAAGCGGGATCGCCATTGCGGTATTGACAGCCCTGCATCTGCATGTGCCGGCTGTATTTGCCAAGAAGTCGGTATCATCCAATATCGGCGATGACTACTACACAGCGCGTGTTCACTCCTTTACGCATCATACAGATCATGATGTCATCCTCAGCAAAAACTATCTGTCCAAAGAAGACACAGTGCTTCTGATCGATGACTTCCTGGCAACAGGAGAAGCGATAGACGGCCTGACTGCCTTATGCAAAGAAGCAGGGGCGAAGGTCGGCGGCGTCGGCATCTGTGTGGAAAAGGCCTTCCAGGAGGGCGGCAGACAGCTGCGTGAGAAAGGCTATCATGTGGAAAGCCTTGCTTCGATCGCATCGATCCAGGATGGTGTGATCCGTTTTACAGAAGAATGAACGGTTTTTTTACTGCATATTCATACTGATTATGCAGTGCCTGCGTTATCATGATAGTAGTAAATAAATGGAGGACTTTATGCCGATACATATTGAAAATGAAGCGAATCGATGTCTGACATGCAAAGTGCCAATGTGTTCTAAGTTCTGCCCGATCCATACTCCTGTTCCGGAAATCATCAAGCTGTTCCGGGAAAAGAAAGTCATGCAGGCAGGAGAAGAACTGTTCATGAACAACCCGATGAGTGCGATCTGTGCCATCGTGTGCAACCACGAAGCACAGTGCCGCGGACACTGTGTGCTGGGACGCAAGGGAACACCGGTGCAGTTCTATGAGATCGAGAAGTTTGTCTCGGATGGTTTCCTGGACAGATACCGTCCGGAAAACATTGAGAAAAAAGACAAGCGTGTTGCGGTCATTGGATCCGGTCCTGCCGGTCTTACAGCAGCGATCGTATTGGCAAGAAATGGATACGATGTAACGATTTTTGAGAGAAAGAATGAGATCGGCGGAATGCTTCGGTATGGTATTCCGGACTTCAGACTTCCAAAATCTCTTCTGGCCCGGTATCAGAAACTGTTAAAGAGACTGGGTGTTCAGATCCGTCTGAACACAACGATCGGCGGAGCGCTGCGTATTGATAATCTGTTCCGCGACGGCTATTCCACGATCTTTGTCGGCACCGGTGTATGGAGACCGAATACACTTGGCATCGAAGGAGAATCCCTGGCAAGTGTTCACTTCGGCATCTCCTACCTGGAAAACCCGGGACACCATGAACTGGGCAAGACCGTTGCCGTCATTGGCATGGGCAATGTGGCAATGGACGTAGCACGTACGGCATTCCGCCATGGTGCAGAACACGTCATGCTGTTCTCAAGAGACAATCATGCGACCGCTAGTTCTCATGAAATGTCCTATGCAGAACTGGACGGCACAGAGTTCATCTATGGCAAGACGATCCGCCGCATCACGCCGGAAGGCCCCATCTTCTCCGATTCGATCCTGGATGAAGAAGGCAACCTCATCGGTGTAAAGTCGGAAGAAGAACTGGTGAAGGCAGACTCCGTGATCATCGCTGTCAGCCAGGGACCGAAGGATAAGCTGATCATGAGTACAGAGCATCTCGAAGGTACCAGCAAAGGCCTCTTGATCACAGATGAAAACGGTATGACGACTGTTGAAGGCGTCTTCGCAGCAGGCGATGTCGTTACCGGTCCGCTGACGGTCGTCCATGCGGCTGAAGCAGCCAAGAAAGCCGCTGAAGCAATGATGCGCTACATGGAAGAACACTGATCATCCTGTCAAAAACACAGCCCTGACGGCTGTGTTTTTTCGTGATATTGACGGAAATGATGCCTCCATCCATAATGAAGCCAAAGAAGAAGGAAAGCAGTATGGAAAGACCAGTCACAACATTATTTATGCTGATGAGTGCAGACGGAAAAATCAGCACCGGTGCTTCGGATGCACTGGATGTGGATGCCGATTTCCCGAAGATCGCCGGTCTCAGGGAAGGTCTGCACCAGTATTATGAAATCGAACAGACAACAGACTTATGGGCATTGAATACGGGACGCGTGCAGGCCAAGCTTGGTGTCAATCACAAAGACATGCCGCAGAAAACACCGGTATCGTTTGTACTGCTGGATAACAGCCATCTGCAGGAACATGGCGTGCGCTGGTTCTGTGCCCGTTCCAGAGAATTTGTGCTGGTGACGCAGAATCCTGCTCATCCGGCTTTCGGCGTAGAAGCAGAAAACCTGCATATCATTCTGCAGAAGAAACTGGACCTGATGGATGCATTATGCAGACTGAAGAAAGAATTTGGCTGTGACAGGCTGACGGTGCAGTCCGGCGGAACGATCAACAGTTACTTTGTGCGGGAAGACCTGCTGGATTACATTGATCTTGTCATTGCACCGGTGCTGATCGGTGGAAAGGATACAGCCACACTGGTGGATGGTGCTTCTTTTACTGCAGCACAGCAGCTGAGCAGACTGGGTATCCTGCAGCTGGAAGAATGCATTGTGCTGGATGATTCCTATCTGCGCCTGCGCTACCGTGTTATTCACAGGGAGAAAGACAATGGAAACGATCCGTCGTGCTGAAAAGGAAGATCTTGCCAGGATCGCAGAGATCTATGTCTTCAATTACCGGATGAATTTCTGGCCGGTCTTTCAGAATGATGCCTATTATTTTGACGAACTGCAGGTGCCCTCTGTCATGGAGACAATGGCTCAGGAAAGCGGAACGCACTATGTATACGATGACGGAACGGTAAAAGGCTTTGTGACCGTGAATGGCACAGAAATACGACATCTGTTTGTGGAACCGGTACTGCAGGGAAGGGGAATCGGCGCCGCATTGCTCGAATTTGCGATGAAACAATGCAGGGCAGATCATCTATGGGCATTGGAAAAGAATGTGCGTGCGATCCGTTTCTATGAACGCCATGGTTTTGCATGGGATGGCACACGGAAGAAAGAGGAAGGCACAGACGAATACCTGCTCCATCTTGTCTGCAGAAAATAATTGACATGACAAAAAGAGGCCCCGGCATTCATTACGAATGCACAGGGCCTTTGTTTATGCTTCGCGGTCAGCGAGGATTTTCTTGATGCTGGAGATGCGTACACAGAGTGTAAATACACGCAGTGCACTTTCCAGCTCTTCCAGTGCCGGGAAGGTCGGGGCAATACGGATGTTGGAGTCGTTGGGATCCTTTCCATACGGCCATGTGGCACCGGCAGGAGTGATGACAACACCGGCTTTCTTTGCCCGGGCTACGATGTCCTTTGCACATCCCGGCAGAGAATCGAACATGATGAAGTATCCGCCCAGCGGCTTTGTCCATGTGCCGACCTGCAGGCCGCCCAGATCTTCTTCCAGAATATTCTCAACGGCTTCAAACTTCGGACGGATAATATCCGCATGTTTGCGCATATGCTCTACGATACCGTGGATGTCCTTGAAGAAGCGGACATGACGCAGCTGGTTTACTTTGTCGTGACCGATCGTCTGATGTTTCAGATAGGTGATAAAGTCTTCCATGTTGTTCGGGCTGGTCGCTAATGCAGCGATGCCGCTTCCCGGGAAGGTGATCTTGGAAGTTGATGCAAACTTATAGACAAGGTCCGGGTTGCCTGCGCGCTTGCATTCAGCCAGGATCTCGATCAGATAGTCCTGATGATCATCGTACAGATGATGCATGCCATAGGCGTTGTCCCAGAAGATACGGAAGTCCGGTGCAGCCGGCTTCAGACGGGCAAAGCGGCGGACTGTTTCATCCGAATAGGAGATACCCTGCGGGTTGGAATACTTCGGTACGCACCAGATGCCCTTGATGGCATCATCTTCCGCCACCAGTTTCTCAACGATATCCATATCCGGTCCGGTCGGTGTCATCGGCACCGGGATCATATTGATGCCAAAGAACTCCGTGATCTTGAAATGGCGGTCATAGCCTGGTACCGGGCACAGGAATTTGACTTCCGGCAGTTTGCACCATGGCGTATAGCCCATAACACCGTGCGTCCAGCAGCGGCTGATGGTATCAAACATGACATTCAGGGAAGAGTTACCGTAAATAATAATATCCTTCGGATTGTTCTCCATCATATCACCGAGCAGTTCACGTGCTTCGATGATACCGGTCAGCTGTCCGTAGTTGCGGCAGTCCGTTCCATCTTCACATGTAAGATCGGAGGAAGAATCCAGAACATTCATCATTTCCATGGAGAGATCCAGCTGTTCCTGACTGGGTTTTCCGCGGCTCATATCCAGACGCATGCCTTTGGCCTGTACTTTCTTGTACTGGGCACGCAGATTCTGCAGTTCTGCATTGAGTTCATCATTCGTCATTTCAATATATGGCTTCATAGGGCTCCTTTCCGCTAATATCCATTTGTATGCGACTTGGTGATCTTGTTTTGCGTTTAATAAAGGTTTTTTATCAGAAAAATACGCTGATGACAATAGGAATCCATGGATTCCTGACGTATTGTAGCATATTCACGGCTGTTGTTCTGTTATGATTTTAGGAGCGGGAGGCATCTATGATACTGAAAGAGATCCGTGAAACACTGAAAAACATGCAGGATGAGGGCTATCGTGCATTTCAGAAAGGCCTGATTCCCGGCATGAGTGAGGAAACCATGATCGGTGTGCGCACGCCGCAGCTAAGGGCATATGCAAAGCAGCTGGCCAGACGGAAGGATATCGATGAATTTCTGAAGGATCTTCCTCACATGTATTTTGAAGAAAACCAGCTCCATGCATTTCTGATCGGCAGCTGCAGGGATTTTCATACGTGCATGCAGGAACTGGAGCGCTTTCTTCCGTATGTCGATAACTGGGCAACATGCGATCAGATGAGTCCAATCATTTTTAAAAAGCACCGGGAGGAACTGGTCCCATACATCAATAGATGGCTTGGTTCTGATCATGTCTTCACGGTCCGTTTTGGCATCAAGGTATTGATGGATCATTTTCTGGAAGAGGAATTTGAGCAGTGCTGGCCGAATGCAGTTTCCCATGTGCAGAGTGATGCGTATTATGTGGAAATGATGCAGGCATGGTATTTTGCAACGGCACTGGCAAAGCAGTACGATGCGGTGCTGCCATATATTCAGGAACGCCGTCTGAAGCCGTCCGTACATGCCAGAACAATACGCAAGGCACTGGAAAGTTTCCGCATCCCGGAAGAACACAAAGCTGTTCTCAGGACATTGCGGTAAGAGAAGGAGACGATATGAAGAGAGCATTCATCAGTGATTTTGACGGAACCCTGCGTCTGTATGGAGAACAGGGCGCATATGTTTTACAGGAAGATATAGACGCGATCCAGGCGTTTCAGAAAGCAGGCAATCTGTTCGGCATCTGCTCTGGCCGTCCGTTAGCGGGATTGCTTGCCGTATTGCCGAAGGAGATGCATCCGGACTTCTGCATCGTTTCTTCCGGTGCTGCGATCACCGAAGGAATCGATGAGGTACATTTTCTGACCAGAAAGCCGATCGAAGCGGAGACAGCGGAAAAACTGCTCACAAAAACCCTAGCCCTGGGCAAGGTATATGTGCAGACAGACAGGGATCTCTGTACATTTGGCATGCCGGGAGAAGCCATGCCGGAAGACATACAGACGATATTGGAGAGACTGGAAGATGTGCGTCCTTTCTGTGTGCTTGGCATCTCGATCGGTATGAAAGATGAACGATCTGCACGGGTTCTCTGTGAAGAGGTCAATCAGGAATTTGCCGGCAAACTTAAAGCATTCCAGAATATCAATTATCTGGATATCGTACGGGCAGACTGCTCCAAGGGAACCGGTATCGAAGAGGCAAGACAGCACTATGCCCTGGATCATCTGTATGGGATTGGGGATTCGTACAACGATATCCCGTTGCTCGATGCTTCCGATACCGCATTTACCTTTCACCGCTCTCCCGAAAGCGTGCAGGCACATGCAGATCATGTCGTAGATACCGTGGCAGAAGCGCTGCGCATAGCGGAGAAATCATGCTTAGACTGAAAAAGGCAAATCCGGAAGATGCATATGCAGAGTGGAAATATGTGACGGAAACACCTTCCGATGAAAATGGATTCACCAATTCATGGAGCGGCTGTTCCTATGAGCAGTTTGTGTCAGAAGCCATTCCATGGATGCAGAAATATGAACGCGGGGAAGATCTTCCTGAAGGACATGTGCCGGAAGTATTCTACTTTCTCTGGCACGATGACAAAGTCGTCGGTGAATTCCGCGTGCGCTGTCAGCTGACCGATGCACTGCGTCATGGGGCAGGGCATATCGGCTATGCCATTGCACGGGATGAACGTGAGAAAGGCTATGGAAGCGAAGGGCTGCGTCTGACACTGCAGGAAGCTGCCCATCTTGTAAAAGAAGAAGAATTCTATCTGCGTGTACGCAGGAATAATCCTGCTTCATTACGCATTATGCAGAAAAACGGCGGAAGGATCGTGGGGGAAGATGCAGAGTGCTTCTTTGTACGGATCATGAACCCGGCAGCTGTTGTGATCGCAGAAGAAGAGATCAGCAAAGAAAATGAAGTGGTGCTGATCGAGCTTTCCAACGACTGGACAGAGGAAAACAGCTGCTATGGATATCGTCCCAACACCCATGAAGATCTCTCAGGCAGGCGGTTATTTACAGCACGTTATCAGGGAAAGATGATCGGCTATCTCTTCGGCATAATTGAGACAGCGTCCCGTACAGACAGTATCCGCAGGGAAGGGGAACGCTTCTTCGAGATCGAAGAGCTGTATATCCTGCCGCAGTACCGCAGTCTTGGAATCGGCCGCCGTCTGTATCAGGCATGTGCAAAGCGCGTACAGAGGGAAGCAGATCTGATCATGTTAAGCACTGCAACGAAAGACTGGAAAAAGATCCTGCATTTTTATATCGAAGAGATGGGAATGGACTTCTGGTCTGCCCGTCTGTTTCAGCGCCTGAAGTGATACAGAACTAAGGGGTACAAAATGCCGGAATCTGTTATAATGAGACGCAGAATGCAAAAAGGCATTCTGCCTGTAACCTGAAGGAGAACGCAATATGGCGAACGAAACTGTAAATGAACGCAGAGATGAAGAAGAAAACAGAAACTTCATCTACAACTTTATCAAAGAAGATATTGCTGAGGGCGGTCAGTTTGAAGGCATGACCGTACATACACGTTTCCCTCCGGAGCCAAATGGATATCTGCATATCGGTCACTGCAAGGCACTGTGCATTGACTTTGGCATGGCGGAGAGATTCAACGGACTGTGCAATCTGCGCATGGACGATACCAATCCGGCAAAAGAAGATACAGAATATGTCGAAGCGATCCAGGAAGATATTCACTGGCTTGGCTTTGACTGGGGTGACCGGTTCTTCTACGGATCGGATTACTTTGAACAGGACTATGAGTTTGCTCTGGAACTGATCCGCAAGGGACTTGCTTATGTATGCGAGCTGACACCGGAGCAGTTTAAGGAATACCGCGGTGATACTTCGACACCGGCACGTTCCCCATACCGTGACCGTCCAATCGAAGAAAACCTGCGTCTGTTTGAAAAAATGAAGAACGGCGAAGTGGAAGAAGGAAAGATGACGCTGCGTGCTAAAATCGACCTGGCCAGCGGCAACTTCAATATGCGTGACCCGGTCATCTACCGGATCCGTTTCATCAACCACCATCGTCAAGGAACAAAGTGGTGCATCTTCCCGATGTATGACTTTGCTCATCCGATCCAGGATGCCCTGGAAGGAATTACCCATTCCCTGTGTTCTCTGGAATATGAAGACCACCGTCCGCTGTACAACTGGGTGGTCGAAAATGTATCCATTCCGTATCACAAGCCGCGTCAGATCGAATTTGCCCGTCTTGGCATCGATCACACGGTCATGAGCAAGCGCAAACTGAGAAAACTGGTCGAAGAAGGCTATGTATCCGGCTGGGATGATCCGCGTATGCCTACGCTGTGCGGTCTGCGCAGACGCGGCTATACGGCCAAGTCGATCCGTACATTCTGCGATGTGATCGGTGTGGCAAAGAGTTCCAACACGATCGAATTCCGTGAGTTGGAACGCTGCCTGCGCGATGACCTCAATGCGACAGCAGAGCGCACCATGGCTGTTCTGCATCCGGTCAAGCTGACTGTAACGAACTATCCGGAAGGACAGAGTGAAACATTCGAAGTCGAAAATAACCCGACGGATCCTTCCCAGGGAACACATACGATCACATTCAGCCGTGATCTCTGGATCGAAGAAGATGATTTCCTCGAAGTACCGATCCCGAAATACAAGAGAATGTATCCGGGCAACGAAGTGCGTCTGAAAGGTGCATACCTCGTCACATGCACCGGCTGCGTAAAGGATGAAAACGGAAACGTGACCGAAGTGCTTTGTGAGTATGATCCGGATTCCCGCGGCGGTGATCCGGCTGACGGACGCAAGGTCAAGGGTGCAACGATCCACTGGGTCGACAGTCATAACTGTCTGGATGCGGAAGTGCGTCTCTATGACAATCTGTTTACTGATCCGAATCCGGATGCGGCAGATAAGAACTTCCTGGATGCACTGAATCCGGAAAGCCTGACGGTGCTGCATGGCGTCAAGGTAGAGCGCTCGATGCAGGAAGTAGCGGAGGAATTTGACCGCCGGGAAAACCGCACCGGTACAAACGCTCCGACATTCCAGTTCATGCGCGTCGGCTTCTTCTGTCTCGACAACAAAGACAGCTCGGCATCCCACCTTGTCTTCAACCGCAGTGTTTCCCTGCGTGACGGCTTTAAAAAGTAATTCTATGAACCGGCAATGTATCTGCATGCCGGTTTTTCATATGGATTTGTATCGGCTTCAAAAAACTTCTACAATAAAAGCAGGAGGAGACAGATCATGAAGATCGGATGTGTCAGAGAAATCAAAAATAATGAATTCCGGGTCGGACTGACACCGGACAATGTCAGAGAGTATGTACGTGCCAATCACACCGTTCTGATCGAAAAGGGTGCCGGCATGGGCTCTGGTTTTACGGACGAAGAGTACAAAGCCGCCGGAGCGATCCTGTGTGACAATGCACGGGACGTCTGGGATGGCTGCGAAATGATGGTCAAGGTAAAAGAACCGCTGGAAGAAGAATACCCGCTCTTCCATGAGGGACTGATCCTGTATACCTATCTGCATCTGGCTGCGGATCAGCCGCAGATGGATGCACTGTTGGCAGGAAAGGTCAAAGGTGTTGCCTATGAGACACTGCAGGAAAAAGACGGCTCACTGCCGCTGCTTGCACCGATGTCGCAGATCGCCGGACGGCTGTCCATACAGGAAGGCGCTAAGTATCTGGAGAAGCGCTTTGGCGGAGAAGGCGTGCTGTTAGCCGGTGTGCCGGGTACGCCGAAGGCACATGTTGTCATACTGGGCGGCGGTACGGTCGGCACCAATGCCTGCAAGATCGCTGTCGGCATGGGCGCAGAGGTAACCATCATTGATATCAGCCTGAAGCGTCTGGAGCAGCTGGATGATCTGTTTGGTTCACGCATCCAGACACTGGTATCTACGGATGCAAATATTGAACGCAGTGTCAAAGAGGCAGATCTTGTGGTTGGCAGCGTCCTGGTGCCGGGCAAATCCACACCAAAGCTGTTCAAACGGAAATATCTGAAAGAAATGCGGCCGGGTGCGGTATTTGTGGATGTGGCTGTGGACCAGGGAGGCTGCGGCGAAAGCACGCATATGACCACCCACGATGACCCGATCTATATGGAAGACGGCATCGTGCACTATTGTGTTGGCAATATGCCCGGTGCAGTACCGCGCACATCGACGATCGCACTGACCAATGCAACGATACGCTATGGTCTGATCATTGCCGAAAAGGGACTGGAAGCAGCTTGCCGTGACAGCAGGGCAATTGCATTGTCTGTCAATACATATGACGGAAAGCTGACATGCAAAAACGTTGCGGATAGTTTCGAGGGATATGAATATACAGATCTGCTGACGCTGATCTGAACCTGCAGAATTGAGAAGAAAGACCGGACTGTGTCATGTCCGGTCTTTTTCGTGTGCCGGGCATGGCACATGTCTCGGAGGCTGAAATGTACCTCCAGCCAAGGGTGGTAACCCCTAAGGCTTAGCCAAACTCAAGGGTGTCCTGGAATGGGAAACTGTTCCTTAACCGCGAGGGGAATCTGAAG
>JAFYHC010000083.1 GCA_017539385.1 Solobacterium sp.
GATAGCGAAGTGGCCACACCTGTTCCCATCCCGAACACAGAAGTTAAGCACTTCAGCGGCGGACATAGCCTTTGGTGAAGTATGCACGTTGCCAGGTCGCAAAGAGGAGACATCTCCTCTTTTTTTTGTCCCCCTTCAGCATGAATTACTGTGCAGATAAATTCAGAACGTAGTTTACACATTTTATGTCTTCATCTGAAAACTGGCAGTATTCGATCGACTTTTCACTATTTTTTCACAGGAGCGTGTATAATATTACCGATTATGAAACCGTATTATAGATCGTTTATCTGGAAATTATATGTTGTTGTGGGCCTGTGCGCGCTGATACTGAGCTGTATGCTGTATCTGATCGTAACAGGCGCTGATGTGCGCATTCGTGCCGCCAGTGATCCGGATTCTTCGGAGGTTACCCCGACACCGGATGTGACGCCGACACCATCGGCAGACGTTACACCGACTCCGGAAGTGACGATCGAACCGACTAATACGCCGGACAGCACTCCGTCACCGACGCCGGAAACAACACCATCGCCGACGCCTGAAACAACGCCGGAGACGACCCCGACGCCGACACCGGAAACAACACCCACACCAACCCCGACACCGGTTCCGGAATATGATACGGATACAACAGAGAGTCTGCAGAAAGTCATTAACCTTTCGCATCCTGTCCCGGCTGAGTATGTACCGGGGGATATGCGTGTTCCCAATGTGCCGGTCTATGGCGATCAGCGCATGCGGGAAGAAGCAGCGAAAGCAATGGAAGAGATGTTTGCGGCGGCAGAGCAGGCCGGCTACCATCTCTATCTTGCCAGCGGCTATCGTTCCTATGCGAAACAGATTGAAATCTATGAAGAATATGTAACAGAGCGCGGACAGGAAGAAGCAGACCGCATTGATGCACATCCGCGTGCTTCGGAGCACCAGCTTGGTCTTGGTGCTGATCTTTGCACAACAGATGGCGGCTGCGCGTTTGACTATTGTTTTGCACAGCGGGAGGAATACTCCTGGCTGAAGGAAAACAGCTGGAAATACGGGTATATCGAACGCTATCCGGACGGGAAGGAATCCATTACCCGGATCAAGTATTCCCCATGGCATTACCGCTATGTCGGCAAAGAACTGGCTGAGAAGATCCATGCGTCGGGACTTTGTCTGGAAGAGTATTTTGAAATCTCTGCATACTGACAAAATTTAAGGCATTGAAATGATAGCGCTTACATGATATATTTTCTTCGTCAGGATAATACGGTACCAAATTGTAAAAGAATGCGGTGACCGGATTCCCAGGATTCTTTTCATGAGAGAGTCGAAAGAATCGATCCTGCTGGTTCTACTTTGCGCCGGTACTGCGAAGAGCGATGTAAGCGCTTAAAGCCGTACTTGCGTACGCGTAACATTAAAGATAAAATAAATGGTATAGAAAAGGAGAAAAAAAATGGCAAAGACAATTACATTATTCTGTGCTGCAGGTATGTCCACATCGTTACTTGTTAACAAGATGAAAGAAGCAGCAGCTGCAAAGGGAGCTGACTACGATATCGCAGCTTACTCTCTGGGTGAACTCGATGTTCAGGGCCCGAAGGCTGACGTTATCCTTCTTGGACCGCAGGTTCGTTATGCAAAGGCAAAAGTTCAGGCTGCTTGCCCGAACACACCTCTCGCAGACATCCCGATGCAGATGTATGGTCTGATGGATGGCAAGAAGACTCTGGAACTTGCTGAAAAACTGTTAGGAGCATAATAGCAGGATGGAAGGAACAGAATTAGTAGCTTTCAATATCATCGCGTCTGTTGGTACAGCTCGTTCTACTTACATTCAGGCAATCGATGAAGCAGCAGCTGGCAACTTTGAAGAAGCTGAAAAGCTGATCAAAGAAGGTCAGGAAGCTTTCAACGGCGGACACGCTACACACCACGAACTGCTCACAAAGATGGCTCAGGGCGAAAAAGTTGAAATGACTCTGCTGCTCACACACGCTGAAGACCAGCTGATGAGTGCAGAAGCATTCGGCATCCTCGCAGGAAAGTTCATCGATCTCTACAAGCAGGTCAAGGGCTAAGATCAAAAAAGTCTCTACGGAGACTTTTTTCTTTGCCTGTGACATAATGGAGGGCAGAGGAATACACTATGAATCAGATCGAGGCTATCTTTTTTGACTTTGATGATACACTTGGCAACCGCGAAGTGTATGCATATAACTGCTACAGAGCAATCATCCAGGAACATACATCGATCACAGATCCGGTAGAACTGGAAGCTGTACTGCAGGACTGCATGATCTGGGATCAGAAGGGCAACTGCAACAAGGGCTATGTCCGGGATAAACTCAGAAATGAGTGGAATATTGATCTGCCCTATGAAGATTTCAACAGTTACTGGGACAGCCGCCTGTGGGAGTTTACAGAGCTTCTTCCGGATGCCAGAGAAGTGTTGGAAGAACTGAAAACACGCTACAAGATCGGCATTATTACCAACGGACCGTCACTGGGACAAAAGCGCAAGCTGCAGAAAGCAGGCCTCTGGGATCTGTTTGGCGAAGAGCATATTATCGTGAGCGGGGATTATCCGTTTGCCAAGCCGGACCCGCGTCTGTTTCAGGAAGCGTGCAGACGGCTGAATGTACAGCCGGAACACGCAGTACATGTCGGTGATATCTTTGCAAAAGATGTTGTGGGGGCGTACCGGGCAGGCATGACACCGGTATGGATCTGGACACAGGGAGAACGCAGGAACCATTCCGGCGTAATCACCATCCATTTTCTGAAAGTACTGACAAATCTTTTCTGATTCTTTCAGAATGTAAACGGTTTCGGTGAACAAAGCCCTTTAAAATCAATGAAAACAGGCTTTTTTTAGAACATTTGTATGTTAGAATAGCAGGGCATTCAACGGAGGAAAACTGAATGGACAGAAAAGAACTTCAGAAACATGCAAATAACATCCGTATCAATATTATCAAAGAGGTCGCGAATGCGAATTCCGGTCATCCGGGCGGATCACTGAGTGCCGCGGATATCGTTACTGTTTTATATTTCAACGTAATGGATATCAACAAGGATAATGTCGGAACAAGAGATCGCGACCGTTTTGTTTTATCCAAGGGACACGCATCACCGCTGCTGTATGCGGTGCTGGCTGAGAAAGGATTCCTTCCGGAAGAAGAACTCCTGACATTCCGCAAGATGAAATCCAGACTGCAGGGACATCCGGATATCAATGAACTGGATGGCATTGACATGAGCACAGGTTCACTGGGACAGGGAATCTCCGCTGCTGTCGGTATGGCCATTGCCAATAAGCTGGATGGACAGGGACACCGCATCTATGCACTGCTGGGTGATGGTGAATGTGAAGAAGGACAGGTATGGGAAGCTGCCATGGCTGCAGCCCACTACAAACTGGACAATCTGTGCGCAGTGATCGACCACAACCATCTGCAGATCGACGGTGATATCAATGATGTCATCGGACCAGATCCGCTGGATGAGAAATTCCGTGCATTCGGATGGAATGTACTGTGCATCGACGGACATGACTACGATGCGATCGAAGCTGCGTTCAATGCCGCAAAAGAATGCAAAGGCAAACCGACCTGCATCGTTGCAGAGACCATCAAGGGCAAAGGCGTCTCCTTCATGGAGAACCAGGCCGGATGGCATGGAAAAGCACCGGATGCAGAACTGACAAAAGTCGCACTGGCAGATCTGAAAGGAGAGTAATCATGGCAAAAGCAACGAGAGAAGCATATGGTGAGACACTCGCCGAACTGATTCAGAAGAATCCGAAGATCGTCGTCCTGGATGCGGACCTGGCAGAATCCACGCATGCGGCTGTTGCCGGCAGAAAAGCACCGGAGCGGTTCTTTGACATGGGTATCTCCGAAGCCAATATGATCGGCACAGCAGCCGGTTTTGCGGCAAGCGGCTATATTCCCTTCGCATCGTCTTTTGCAATGTTCTGTACTGGACGCGTATGGGAACAGATCCGCAACAGTGTTGCCTACCCGCATCTCAATGTAAAGATCGTTGGTTCCCACAGCGGTATTACAGTCGGTGAAGACGGTGTTACCCACCAGGCAATTGAAGACATTGCTATCATGCGTGCAATCACAGGTCTGGAAGTATATGTACCGTGTGATCAGTATGAAACACGTGCAGTCATTGAATATGTCGCAAGTTCCACAAATCCTTGCTACGTGCGTCTTGGCCGTTCCAAGGTGGAAGATGTATTCGATGCGGATTATAAGTTTGATATCAATAAGATCAATGTCCTGCGCAAGGGCGAAAATGTAGCAATCTTCTGCTGCGGTCTGATGGTGCAGTCCTCTCTGGAAGCCGCAAAACTGCTGGAAGCCGAAGGCGTGCACGCAACGGTCGTTGATGTATGCTCGCTCAAACCGGCGGATATAGACGGCATTACGGACATCCTGAAGAGCCATGAGCACATCTTCACTGTGGAAGAACATTCCATCACAGGCGGACTTGGTTCCCTCATCTGTGAGGTGGCTTCTGAAAAATGTCCGCGCATCATCCATCGCATTGGCATGTATGGCTTCGGTGAGTCCGGCAATTATAAAGAACTCCTGAAGGAATACAAACTGGATGGTGAGGGCGTTTACGACCAGATCAAGGGATATCTTGGAGAATGAGGCATTGCCTCATTCTTTTTTTGTCCTAAAATGAAAGGACAGGGAGTACACGATCATGCACAAACTCGGAAAAGAAATACTGGCTGCAGTGCTTCTGACTGCGGCTATTGGCGGCTGTACCGCAAGAACCACACCCGAACCGGAAAAAGATGTGATCCAGGAGCGGGTCGATCAGATGACACTGCAGCAGAAAGTCGAGCAGATGCTCGTCATTGCGATACGCGGCTGGAATGGAGAAGCCAGATTCACCATGGTGAATGACCCGGTAAAAAAATACTTAGCCGGTCACACGATCGGCGGATTCATTGCCTTCGCAGAGAATCTGGAATCCAATGACCAGACCGCTGACTTTGTGGAAGATATGCAGGAAGCTGCCGTACAGAATAGCGGCATTCCGCTTCTGATGGCAGCGGACCAGGAAGGCGGCACTGTCTATCGTCTCTCGCAGGGCGTCGGCGGTACCGGCAATATGCCATTATGCGCTGCAGGGGACCCATCCTATGCCGAACAGATGGCACTTCTGACAGGCAAAGAACTGTCTGCGGCCGGCTTCAATACGGATTTTGCACCGGTACTGGATATCAATTCCAATCCTTCCAATCCGATCATCGGCGTACGCTCGTTCAGTGATGATGCACAGACGGCTGCGCAATACGGTGTATCGTTTATCAAAGGCCTGCACAATGCCGGCATCCTGACATCGCTGAAACATTTCCCGGGACATGGTGATACAGCAACCGACAGCCATACCGGTCTTCCGCTGATCAATGCATCATTAGAAGAACTGGAACAGCGGGAACTGATCCCGTTTGCGGCTGGTATACAGGCCGGTGCAGAGATGATCATGACTGCGCACATCCAGTATCCCAATATCGAAACAGGCACGTACACATCGATCCTGGATGGTCAGGAAATATCACTTCCGGCAACCCTTTCCCATACGATCCTCACCGGGATCCTGCGGGAAAAGATGGGATTTCAGGGTGTGATCTGCACCGATGCCATGAACATGGATGCGATCGCACAGCATTTCGATCCCAAAGACAGCGCCAGACTGGCAATTCTTGCCGGTGTGGACCTGCTTCTGATGCCGGTATTGGTTGAGTCGGAAGAGGGGCTGTCCAATCTCGATGCGTTTGTGGAATCGATCGTTTCCATGGTCAATGACAAAACGATCCCGGAATCCCGCATCAATGAATCGGTATACCGCATCCTGACCATGAAGCAGAAAGCCGGCATTCTGGATATCAAATACGATGCTGCACGGCGCACACAGCTGCATGAATCCGCCGCATCGATCGGCAGTAAAGAACACCAGGAAGAAGCACGTGCAATTGGAGACAAGGCAGTCACCGTCCTGATGAATGATAATGATATCCTTCCCATCAAAGGGGATGCGTATCAGAATGTCCTGATGATCGGCATGCGTGCGGATCATCCCGCTTCGATGAACTATGCCATGAAGCAATTGAAGGCAGAGGGCGTCGTATCGCCGGCAGTACAGGCCGAAAGCATGTCTCTGCAGTATGGGGATAATACGCAGAACTGCCTGAATGCGATACCAGGCAGGGATCTGGTCATCATCACAAGCAATCTCTATTCACCCAGTCAGCTGAATCTTTCCGCCAGTGAATCCATGCGCGGCACCGTCCAGTGCATCGAGCAGGCAAAAGCCTATGGGATCCCTGTGGTCATGATCTCCAGCGGACAGCCGTATGATGCGGTTCTGTTCCAGAACTCCGATGCGATCGTATGCATCTATGATCCGGTGGGCATGCGTAATGTGGACGCGGAAGGCAATCCGGCCGGCACATACGGAGTGATGCTGCCATGTGCGTTCGATATCATCTTCGGACGCTGTGCAGCGACCGGCAGACTGCCGCTCTCGCTTCCGGATATTGTCAATGGTGCCTATACCGATACAGTCCGTTATTCCCGTGGAAGCGGTCTGACCACGACGGTCAACTGATCTATGGATATCTCGATCCTTCTCTGGTTCCAGACGATCCGCCAGGCACTTGGACCTGTCTTTGAGACCATTGTCTCCATTCTCTCGGATACACTGGCCTATTCGGTTGCCGTTGTTCCGTTTATCTGTTACTGGTGTACGGATAAGCAGGCCGGCAAACGCATTATCTATTCCCTCAGTATCTCGATGTATCTGAACCAGCTGCTCAAAGTTGCTTTCTGCATCTATCGCCCATGGATCCGCGACAGCCGCATACAGCCGGCTCAAGCAGCGCTTTCTTCCGCAACGGGATATTCTTTCCCCAGCGGTCATACCATGACAGCCGCCTCGGTCTATGGCAGTATGGCACTGCTCTTTAAAGACAGATACCGGAAACTGTCCTGGCTGTGTCTCGTGCTTCTGCTTCTGACGGCATTAAGCCGTGTAGTCCTTGGCGTTCATACGCCGCAGGATGTACTTGTCGGGATCATTGCATCCTTCTTCAGTATCCGCATCGGCTTTTTTCTGGCAGACGGTCCGAAAAGCGACAGCCGGCGTACACTGTATATGATCGCTGCAGGTGTCATCCTGAGTGCGTTCGGCATCTGGTTTGCCCTTACAAGAAATTATCCGACAGCGATCGTGGATGGCGAACCCCTGGTGGATCCCACCGCCATGATACGCGATGCCATGATGCATATTGGTGTCTTTGCCGGTACATTTGCCGGCGGCCTTCTGGAAGAACATACACTGCGTTTTTCCACGGAAGGCACAAGGAAAGAAAAGATCCTGCGGCTTCTTGGAGGCGCCGTCGGGATCGCATTCTTTGCCCTTTTCAATCATATTCTGCCGGTGGGCGGGCTTCCCTATGCACTGGTTGCTTTTGCCCGCGGTGCATTGGCCGCATTGTTTGCCATCTACCTGTATCCGCTTCTGTTTACATTTTACCGAAAGAAAAAAACCGGTCAGAGCAATGTGTGACCGGTATTGGCTCATTCGTCTTTCCAGAATGCGCCTTTGACTTCATCCCATATGACACTGGTGCCTGCGGACGCCAGTTTTTTCATGACATCGGTTGCGTGCTGCTGGGCCTCAGGATCCACCTCTTTGAGCTCATTCAGGATGGCATTCCATGCCTTGATGGGATTGGCGCTCATTTCCGCTACCGTGCGGATGCCTGCTTTGTGGATGCAGTCAAATACCATATCCACGGTATCCAGTCTCTCTTTATCACTCAGCCCGGCCAGCCATGTGTCCAGCGTATTATCGAGATAGGTACTGAGTGTTGTGAACTTCGGACAGGTTTCAAACTGTTTCCCAAGTACGCACCAGGAATAGGGATTGTGCTGCTGGAACATGGATTCACTGCTGCGGATGATGCGTGTGCTGCATTCCAGCTTCATCAGCCGTCCGATGAATGACGCTTCCGGTGCAATCAGCAGAATCTTTTCATGGATGCGTTCAAACTCCTTTCGGGTAAGGAAATCATCCCGGAACCCCGGGCCGTCGCAGGAAACAACTTCCAGAATACGGTCCTGAATATCTTCACGGCACATCGCAGCGCCATAGATGGCAAGATGACCGCCCTTGGAATGACCCCCGATCCGTAACGGACGGTCCGTGTGATCGGCAATATAGGTGATATAGGCTGCGGCTTCCCGCTGTCCTTCTGTCCCGGTGCTGCAGGCAAAGTGGAAATCCTCCTGCCAGCCGATGATCGTATTGTCCGTGCCGCGGAAGGCAATATAGTCCGTTCCGTCATCCAGTGCAAATGTCACGGCAGAAAACTGCGTGACCGGATCCGTATCCAGTACATTGACATAACTGCGGGCTGTGATATTGCCGAAGCGCTCACTCGCACCGCACGCTTCCAGTGTCGGTTTTGGATCATAGCCGACTTCACTCTGGTTGTAATTATGCGCAATATAACTATCCCGGATCTCCCGGATACTTTTGGCATCCCGATCAAACCCAACGATGTCTTCCATCTTTGTATAGGCAAGTTCAGTGAAAATCAGATGATCCACTTCATTCACCGGATCCCGTGCAAACGGAAGATCTCCGCGCCAGCGGATATAATCAAGAATATTCATACGTTTTTCCTTTTTTATCATTCACCAGAAACACGCAAATCGATGAAACTGGTACAATGTATTTATACTACAGAGAGGTACATTCATGCAAAAACTGACAATTGGATTTATCGGCAACGGCAAGTCTACCAACCGGTATCATAGTCCGTTCATACTGACTCGAAGTGATAAAATGACCATCAAAACGATCTATGCCCGCCATCTGGACAAGACCGACTGGCCGCGCATTGACAATGTCCGCTACACAGACGATCTTAAGGAAGTGCTGCACGATCCGGACATCGATGTAATCATCGTTACGACCCCGCACAACGCCCACGCTTCCTATGCAAGACGCGTTCTGGAAGCCGGCAAGCACTGCGTCGTGGAAAAGCCATTTGTCCCGACATCTGCCGAAGCACGCGAATTATTTGCACTGGCGGAAGAAAAAGGACTTATGCTGCAATGCTATCAGAACCGCCGCTTTGACAGTGATTTCCTCACGGTGCAGAAAGTCATCGAATCCGGAAAACTCGGCGACCTCTTAGAGTTGGAAATGCATTTTGACTACTATCGTCCCGAGGTCCCGGAAAACATTCATGAATTCCGTCCGGAATGGTCCTATCTCTATGGCCATGGCTGTCATACTCTGGACCAGGTCATTTCCTACTTTGGCAGACCGGATCGCATTCACTACGATGTCCGACAATTGCTGGGCGAAGGACGCATGAATGACTATTTTGATCTGGATCTCTACTATGGAATTCTTAAAGTTTCCGTTAAGTCATCCTACTTCCGTGTCAAAAGCCGTCCCTCCTTTGTCGTATACGGCAAAAAGGGAATGTTTGAAAAATATGCCAAAGACCGTCAGGAAGCAGACCTGAAGAAATTCTATCTGCCAAAAGATCACGCTGACTTCGGCCTGGATTCCCCGGAAGACTACGGCACCCTCATCTACATGGATGAAAACGGCTACCACGAAGAAAAAGTACCGAGTGTGCGCGGTGATTATGCACGCTACTATGATGCATTGTATGAAACACTGATCAACGGTGCTCCGCAATTGGTCAGACCGGAAGAAACCATCCTGCAATTGGAGATCCTGGAGACCGGCGTTAAAAACATGCATTAACATTATTATGTTCACAATTTCACAAAAGTATTTATAATACAGTATGGAAATATGGAGGAAAACCTATATGTATCGGATCGTCAGTAAAAAACCGCTGAACTCTACCGTTACCCAGATGGAGATCGAAGCTCCCCTGGTTGCCAGAAAAGCAAAGCCGGGACAGTTCATCATCCTGCGTGTGGATGAAGACGGAGAACGCATCCCGCTGACCATTGCCGGCAGCGATGCAGAAAAAGGCACTGTCAAGATCATTTTCCAGATCGTCGGCGGTACAACAGAGAAACTGAATCATAAAGAAGAAGGTGAATATCTGCAGGATTTTGCAGGTCCTCTGGGTGTCGCTACACATACCGAAGGCATTAAGAAAGTATGCATCGTCGGCGGCGGTGTCGGCTGTGCCATCGCTATGCCGGTTGCTCAGGAATTCCATCGTCTTGGTGCAGAAGTCACCAGCATCATCGGATTCCGCAATAAAGATATCCTTATCCTGGAAGATGAATTCAAAGCATGTTCCGACCGTCTGTTCGTTATGACAGATGACGGTTCCTATGCCCGCAAAGGCAACGTTACCGTCCCGTTAAAGGAAATGCTCGAAGCAGGTGAAACATTCGATATGATCATCACGATCGGACCGCTGATCATGATGAAATTCGTTGTTCTTGCGGCAAAGCCGTACAATGTTCCGGTCACCGTATCCATGAACCCGATCATGATCGACGGCACCGGCATGTGCGGATGCTGCAGACTCACGCTGCACCAGGACGGCAAGGCTGTCACAAAGTTTGCCTGTGTTGACGGACCGGACTTCAACGGCTACGAAGTAGACTTCGATGAAGCAATGTCCAGAAACCGCATGTATGCAGACTTTGAAGCACACGCAAGAGAAGAAGCGTGCAACCTGTTTAAGAAGGGAGAAAACTGAGATGGCGATCAATCCGAAAAAACATGAGATGCCGACGCAGGAACCGTCGGTAAGAGCGCATAACTTCAACGAAGTCGCACTTGGATATACTGAAGAGATCGCAGTATCGGAAGCACAGCGCTGCCTGAACTGCAAAAACCAGCCATGTGTTGCAGGATGCCCTGTTAACATTCATATCCCGGAATTCATCGCACAGATCAAGACCGGCAACTTCGAAGAAGCATACCAGATCATTTCCCAGACATCCTCTCTGCCGGCAGTCTGCGGCCGTGTATGTCCGCAGGAATCCCAGTGCGAATCCAAATGTACGCTGGGCATCAAATTTGAACCGGTCGGCATCGGCCGTCTGGAGCGCTTTGTTGCAGATCTGCACAACAGCCGCAGCGACGTCACTGTCAATGTTCCGGAAAGCAACGGACACAAAGTTGCTGTTGTCGGTTCCGGTCCGAGCGGACTGACCTGTGCAGGCGACCTCGCAAAGAAGGGATACAAGATCACGATCTACGAAGCACTGCATACAGCAGGCGGCGTACTGGTCTATGGTATTCCGGAATTCCGTCTTCCGAAGTCCATCGTTGCTAAGGAAGTCGAAACACTGAAGCAGCTTGGTGTTGATGTTGAAACCAACGTCATCATCGGCAAGACCCTGACGATCGATGAACTGTTCGATATGGGCTATGAAGCTGTATTCGTCGGTTCCGGTGCAGGACTCCCGAATTTCATGAACATCCCGGGTGAATCCCTCAAGGGTGTCTACTCCGCAAATGAATTCCTGACCCGTTCCAACCTCATGAAGGCATACCGGAATGATCCGGTCACACCGATCATGAAGGGCGGAAAAGTCGCTGTTGTCGGCGGCGGCAACGTTGCAATGGATGCCGCAAGAACCGCTCTGCGTCTTGGTGCAGAAAAGGTCTATATCGTATACCGCAGATCTCTGGAAGAACTGCCGGCACGTAAGGAAGAAGTCGAGCACGCTATGGAAGAAGGCATTGAATTCCTCCTGCTGCACAATCCGCTGGAAATCCTGGGATACAACAACCCGGATGACCCAAGAGACCCGAAGAACGGCTTCGTTACCGGCATGAAGTGCATCAAGATGGAACTTGGTGAACCGGATGCCAGCGGCAGAAGACGTCCGATCCCGGTACCAGGCAGTGAATTTGAAATCGATGTCGATACAGTCGTCATGGCCATCGGTACATCTCCGAACCCGCTGATCAAGAACACAACAGCCGGTCTGGAAGTCAACCGCAAAGGCGGCATCATCGTCAACGAAGACGGTCTCACCACCCGCAAAGGCGTTTATGCCGGCGGTGATGCAGTTACCGGTGCTGCTACAGTTATCTCCGCCATGGGTGCAGGCAAGCTCGCTGCCAAGTCCATTGACGAATATCTGAACGCATAAGCAGATTCGATACGATGAACCATGTCTGAATGAACCAGACAT
This sequence comes from Solobacterium sp., assembly GCA_017539385.1. Lineage (GTDB taxonomy): Bacteria > Bacillota_I > Bacilli_A > Erysipelotrichales > Erysipelotrichaceae > Bulleidia. The sequence goes on from JAFYHC010000083.1 coordinate 12,180, forward strand.
GGTTTTTTAAATTTTCTGCGGGCATTGAGATTGTATTGTGCAGGCATATCCGATAGAGTAGTCACCGTACAGCATGTTCTGTACGGAGGCACGTATGAAACAGACCGACCGCAAGATCCTGCGAATTCTGATCCCGGTGATCCTGGAAAATGCATTGATGACATTATCGACAATGATCCTGACAGGATATATCGGCAGACTGACAGTATCGGAGATCAGCTATTACGGACTGCAGAACCGTATCTATGGCATTTACTATATGCTGTTCAAAGGCATTGCCGTCGGTGTACTGGTGCTGATCGGCGCAGCGGCCGGCAAAGGGGATAAAGAAGAATGCCACAGACTGCTGAAAAACAGCTATGTGGATGTATTCCCGGCGGCGCTGTTATTGCTGGGTCTTGTGTATCTGTTCTCACGGCCGATCCTTTCCATCATGACCGCAGATCCGGATCTGCTCGATGGCGCAGAATCCTTCCTGCATCAGACCATGTGGTTTTTTCCGCTCATGTCGGTGGTCGCGCTGAATGCATCGGCCTTCCAGGCAAACGGCAACACACGCACACCGATGATGATCGCTGCGTTAGGCGATCTGGTGAACATTGTGCTTGGCTATGTACTGATCTTCGGCGTGGGTGAGTTTGGCGGATTCGGCCTGCGTGGCGCAGCTATGTCGCAGAATATATCGTTTGTGGTGATGCTTTTAGCAGGCTTCTTCTTTCTGTATGGAAGACATGGGCTGTTTGAAGGCCATCTCCTCTTGTTTCCGGGCATGCGTCTTTCCACAGTGAAAGAAATCTACCGTGTGGGCATACCGGCTTCGCTGGAATCTTCCGCATGGCAGATCGCTACGATCTTTATCAGCCGTGTCATCCTGCTGTATGGCAAGGATACGTATGCCGCATACCAGCTTGGTTTGCAGGCGGAGGGCTTCTGCGATATCATGTCCGCCGGCTTCATGACGGCAGCGCTCAGTCTTTCATCCAATGCTCTTGGCGCAGGTGACTACGAAGCACATCGTGTCAGCTACCAGAGACTGGTGCATTTCGGTTTGATCATCAGTGTGATCACGATGCTGTATCTGGTATTCCTTTCCCGCTTCACGCTGCACTTATTGACGGATAAGGAAGAACTGGTGACCATTGCATTATTGTATATGCGGTTAATGATACTGTCGCAGATCCCCCAGCATCTGCAGAAGATCTGTGCGGGGTATATCCGTACTGCCGGCTATGCCAAGACACCGATGCTGATCTCATTGACCGGACTTTGGGTGGTGCGTGTGCCGCTGTCCATCCTGGCTGGACAAATTCTGCATCTGCCGGTATTCTGGCTGTGGCTGATCTTTGACCTGGACCAGTGGACCAGGTATTTGCTGGCATTGTGGCTAATGAAAAAAGATAAGATCCTGCAGTACGATACAAAGCTGCAGAATGCATAAGCAATCTAGAGACTGCCTCTGACACGGGCAGTCTTTTTACATGGTGCAGGAATTGTCCGCTATAATTGTAAAGACGCAGAAAGACCAAAGCAGCTGTGCTGGAGGAGGGTTCACATCATGATCGATCCGAAAGAAATACAGGCATTACGATGCTATGAAGGGGATGTGCAGAATACATCCGATCCATTCTGGGGTGATGGCAAAATGTATGTGACATGGAATGCTATCCTGTTTGACGGAATGACGACCGAAGCAGCACGCTGTGCAGAGGGAAGAAGACTGAATCCTGCCTTTCTGGTGGATGATGAACGCTTCCTGTCGCTGACCAGGCATCTGCTGTCTGCTTTGCACAGGATGCCAAAAGACGGTGTGCGCCATGCATACCGGGTAGAGCGTCTGGCAGATTATGCTGTCATGAAAGCAAGCGGTATATTGCCGTCGTTTATTTCCACATCCACCGGCGGCTTTCTCGACAGCTATACCGATAAGAAACAGCTGGTATTGATGGAATTCGACATCATGCCGGAAACACTGTGGGGAGAGCTGGGGGTGCTTCTTCCTGCCTATGCAAAGGCAGAAGAAGCAGAGATCCTTATCGCACCCTATCAGTCCATAACCATGCAGGAAGAACCGCTTCCTGCGCAATACCGGAATATACATGATGCATGTGGTGAGTCGCCTGCGGTATACTGTAAAGTGCGTACCGGCACCTATCGTGCACAGTTATCTGCAGCAGAAGCAGACACATCCATAGAGGCAAATAAACGCGTCTATGAAGCGCTCAATGCACACCTTGTGCCGGAAGAAGACGATGTACGCAGCTATCTTGCATACAAAGCAAAGATGCATAACAGGATATACAGGATGATGGAGGAGTACAGCAGATGAGTGAATATGTACTGGAAGCGAAAAAACTGACAAAGATCTACAATGCCAATACACCCAATGCATTTGAAGCCCTGCATGCGATCGATTTTCAGGTGAAGGAAGGGGAGTTCATCGGAATCATGGGACCGTCCGGTTCCGGTAAATCCACCTTTATAAACAACATCTCTACGATCGATACATATACCTCTGGCTTTGTATATATCAACGGAATTGAGACACGGCGCATGACAGCCAACCAGATGGGACGTTTCCGCTATGAGAATCTGGGATTTATCTTCCAGGACTTCAATCTGCTGGATACGCATACGCTGTATGAGAATATTGCCCTGCCATTGTCGCTTGCCCATGTGGACAAGGCGGTGATCGATCAGCGGGTAAAAGAACTGGCTGCACAGATGAAGATCGATACTCTGCTGCACAAACGTCCCAATGAATGCTCAGGGGGACAGAGACAGCGTGCTGCCATTTGCCGTGCACTGGTCAACCATCCCCGCATCATTGTGGCAGATGAACCGACCGGCAATCTGGACAGTGCCAATTCAGCAGAATTAATGAAGATCCTGCGGCGGCTGAATGAGGAGGAAGGCGTTACGATCGTCATGGTCACCCACGATCCTTTGGTGACCTCCTATACATCCCGCTTCGTCTATCTCAAAGACGGATACATCGAAAGCGTCACAGAGCGCGGAAACATGACACAGGAAGAATACTTCCATGCAATCGTGGAAGTGAATTCGGCGGAAAGCCGGGAAGTGCTGGCAGAATGATCGTCCAGGATGCCCTGCGTTCACTGCGTCATTCCCTTTCGCAGGCAGTGTTCTACTGGCTGACGCTCTTGTTAACAACAACGTTTCTCTATCTGTATTTCATCCTGATGATGAGTGATCCGGTCACCGCCGGTTTCCTGACCGAAGGCACAGACTTTCTGGCAACTGCGGTCACTGTCACCGTGGTCATCATCTGTATGATCGCGATCCTCTATGCCAATAATTTCTTCGTACGGCGCAAGGCACCGGAACTGGCAGTCCGCCTGATCAGCGGCGCAACATATACCCAATTATCCATGTATCTGCTGTTACAGACATTGATCCTGATGGCTGCAGCGATGCCGCTCGGCATTGTGATCGGCCGTCTGTTATTGCCGGTATTGTCCAATGCCGTATCCATGTATGCACAGGTGCCGTATACGATCGAAATACGAAAAGACGGCATCGTAATGGCTTCGGTATTCCTTGGCTTTGTCGTCTTCTGGATCATCATGCTGAATCTGAGCTTTGCTTACCGCAATGCCGCAAATATGCTCTTTCACAGTACTGCCCTCTATAAGCCGCAGAAAAGCGGTACACTCTATCTGCCGCTTCCGGCCATACTGCGCAAGACCGTATCAGCGATCCTGTTTCTTGGACCGATCGCATGGATGGCATTCAATCCGGCACCGGCATTCCTGTATGTGCTGATATCGTCCTTCGGCATGGTGATGTTCATCAAAGAAGCTGCTGTACCGTATCTCACAAAGCGGATCAATGGCAGTGATTCCATCAAGATGGCTTCTCTTGGCTTTCTGCGCAGGGACATCCAGGTGATCACCGTCAGTACGATCCTGTATTTCACCGATGCAGTGCTGCTGTTATCTGCGATTACGCTCAAAGACGGACAGCCGGTGGAAATGGCCATGTACATGCTGTCGTATGTCATTATGAATCTCATGCTTGCTCTGGCATTACTGTTCCAGTTTTCTTCGGAACTGTCGGCCCGCATTCGTCCCTTTGCGACATTATCGCAGATCGGCTGTACGCCGCGCCAGCAGAAACAGGCGCAAAACCGCGAACTATTGGCATTGTTTGGCATTTTGCTGGTGCTGGATCTGCTGTATACCGGTGCATTGCTTGTGCCGGCGATGATGCATGGACGCATCGAAGCATCCTTTGCACTCATTCTGTTTGCTTTAAGCGTTATTCCGTTACTTGCATGCGGTGCGTTCTGCCATGTGTATTACCGCCGCTGTATCGCTGCCTGAGAGCACACTTCTGCTATGAATGGGGAAAAGAGCGTATACTTGTAACAAAATCAGGAGGTATGCACAATGACACGGAAGGGATTGATACTGGAAGGTGGAGCGATGCGCGGTCTGTTCAGCGCCGGCGTCATGGATGTCATGATGCAGAATGGCATTGAATTTGACGGTGCAGTCGGTGTATCCGCCGGAGCCGCATTCGGCTGTAATTACAAGTCCAAACAGATCGGACGGGCAATTCGCTACAATACGCAGAATTCCCGCAATCCCCGCTACAGCAGTCTGCGTTCTTTGCTGACTAGCGGCGATCTCTTCAATGCGGAATTCTGCTACCATACACTGCCGCGGACACTGGACCGCTTCGATGTCGAAGCTTTCCGGGCAAATCCAATGGAATTCTATGTGGTATGCACCGATGTCCATACCGGTGAGCCGGTATATCACCGTCTGGAAACGGCGGATGATACGGAAATGGAATGGATTCGCGCTTCTGCATCCATGCCGGTCGTTTCCAAGGTGGTGGAAGTGGATGGATACAGTCTGCTGGACGGCGGCATAGCGGATTCCATCCCGGTACGCTGGTTTGAATCCATCGGCTATAGCCATAATGTGGCAGTATTGACACGGCCACTGGAATACCTCAAAGAACCCGCCAGCCCGGTGCTTCTGAGCATGATGAAGAAATATCCGAAGATGGCAGAGGCAATGAAGCACCGCCACGAAGTCTATAACGAGACACTCGAATATATCATGGAAAAAGAAAAGAACGGTGATCTGTTTGTCATCCGTCCTTCTGCACCGCTTCCGATCGGCCGCATTGAGCACAGTGTTGCAAAGCTGCAGGAAACCTACAGCCTTGGCCGTGAGGCAATGGAAGCACAATTGGAAGATCTGAAAGCATATCTTGCCCGCTGATCACCATACCAGCGTCGCAAAAAGATCATCCGGTGTTTCCCTTCGCCGCAATAAGCGCACCGATCCATCGCAGCAGTACAGATACTCCGCACACCGCAATTGCCCATTGTACTGGAATCCCATGGAATGCCCATGGGCGCCGGCATCGTGGATAAACAGCACATCGCCGACAGCAGGGGAAGGCAATGGCCGCTGCACAGCCAGCTTATCATTATTTTCACACAGAGATCCTGTGACATCGTACAGACCGTCGCATGGATCTTTTTCTTTTCCCATTACCGTAATGTGGTGGTAGGCACCATACATGGCAGGACGCAGAAGGTCCTGTGAACCGGAGTCCGTACCGATATACGTGCGGTATGTTTCCTTGCGGTGGATTACCCGGGTAATTAATGCCCCATGAGGACCGGTAATATATCTGCCCAGTTCCGTCCAGATCGCTGTATCCGTTAATCCGGCCGGCACCAGTATCTTTTCATAGGCTCTGCGTACGCCTTCTCCGATCGCTTCGATGTTGTTTTCACGCTGTTCCGGACGGTAGGGGATGCCGATCCCGCCGGAAAGATCGATGCACGGAATCGGGCAGCCATGTTTTATATGCATGCGCACAGCCAACTCAAACAGCTTCTCTGCCAATACCGGATAGTATTCATCCGACAATGTATTGGACGCAAGGAATGCATGCAGGCCAAAGCATTCCACACCGCGTTTCTGCAGTGCTTCCACCGCCGCATGGATCTGCGCTTCCGTCATGCCGAATTTGGATTCTTCCGGTGTATCCATGACCTGGAAGCCTTCCTTGCTTTCACCTAGTGCAAAGATCCCGCCGGGATTGTACCGCAGCAGCACGGTCTTCGGCCATTCGTCCACGATCTCATCCAGCATGTCAATATGGGAAATATCATCCAGGTTGATATACGCACCTGTTTCCAGTGCTTTGCGATAGGCAGATGCCGGCGTATCGTTGGAAGAAAAGACGATGTCTTCACTGCCAAAGCCGCACCGCTCTGCCAGAAGCAATTCTGTTTCCGTGGCACAGTCGCATCCGCATCCCTCTTCTTTCAGGATCTGCAGGATGCCGGGTGTCGGTGCCGCCTTGACGGCATAGTATTCCCGAAAGCCGGGATTCCATGCAAAGGCACTTCGCAGACGGCGTACGGCGGTACGTATGCCGCGCTCATCATAGAGATAGAACGGTGTAGGAATGTCTTTCAGGATCACCTGCAGGGATGGATCGTCAATGAACGGTTCTTTCATGGCACTGTCCTCCTGCTGTCCATCTTAGCATGAATGCGGCATAAAAAAGGATGATCAGTCATCATCCTCATCAAATGAACCAAACAGTTCGTCCAGCTTCGCCTGCAGCATCCGCTGGATATCATCATCCACGGGTTTCTGCTTCTTCGGCTCCTGCAGCAATCCCCGCATCTTTGCAACAAATTCATCGTGTGTCATCTTGGCCATACTCGTACCTCCTGCACACAGTATAGCGGTATGCGTCTTCGGGATGGCATGGGGAGGCATTTTGCAGGAATGCATGGCTGTTTTCCGGTATGATGAACATATGGGGAGGTATACCATGTCCAGAAATATCAAAGTATTATTTGTCGGAAACAGCCATACCTATATGAATGACATGCCGGCACTGTTCTCACACATCTATGAGAAAACAGACGGCGGACACGCCGAATGCGTCATGCTTGCCTATTCGGGACGCGATTGGCAGTGGCATCGTCAGGAGTATCTTTCCCTGCGCTATAACCTGCTGTATGGACAGTATGACTATTGTATCCTTCAGCAGGCAGCCCATCCCTTCCCGCCGAAAGAAACAACGATGGAAAACGGCCGTGCAATCATTGAACTGTGTCAGAAAGTACATACCATACCGGTACTTGCCATGACATGGGCAGAAAAGGCCTATCCTGAAAACCAGCAGAAGATGATCGATACCTATACGCAATTGGCTGCGGAAACAGGCGCACTGCTTTCACCGGCAGGCATCGTCTGGCAGGATGTGCAGCGTAGCTGTCCTGCAATCGATCTCTATTACAGGGATGGTGAGCACGCGTCTCCCTATGGCGATCTGCTGATCGCCATGTGTCATGTTTGCACCATATGCCGCATGACACCGCAGCTGCCGGATCATATCCTGGATTTCCAGATAGAATTCCCTGGGGAAGGCGGTTTCCCGCATGCTCTGGAAGATGCTGCACAGGTTCGCATTCCCTATGACAGAGCACTGGGTGAATCCATCCGCAAAGCAGTGATTCAGCACTGTCTTTGAATGACTGCACCGTCACCGGATTCTATTGCAAATTCCTTCTTCTTCGGTATAATACTGTTTAAAGCGATGAAGAAAAGTAGTACTTTTCATCACTGCCCATCAGCGAGTCCTGATTGGTGGAAGAGGACGGGGTAAGCGGAAAGGAACGTGTTTTGGAGCAGGGTCTGCGAAAGAAATGAGCAGATCACGTTACCCTCGTTACGGGAAAGAGAGGTCACGGATTCCGTGGCAATCAGTGTGGTACCGCGATGCAATGTCGTCTCTGAGAAGAGGCGTCTTTTTATTTACCGGGAGGTTTTATGCCAGTATATGACATTGTTCTTTATATTCTGGATGTTGTGATCTTTATCATGCTGGCCTGCATGGTCATGAATTCCAGAAAGATCGTGATTGAAACAAAAGTCGGACAGAGATGGATCGTTCCGCTTCTGTTCGTGGTCGTTGCCGTGATCGGAATCAACCGCTACAGCGGTGTCTTCCGCATCGTACAGACAATATTCCTGCTGTTATTTGCGGCATTGTACTACAACATACGCTCCGGCTTTGCCAATGAGGGCATTGTATCCATGGGTACATTGATCCCCTATGACAAAGCGGGCACCGTTACGCTGAACAAGAAGAACAGCTGCATTCTCTACCGCTACCGCGGCAGAGACGCTGCCATGTTTGTGGACCCGGACCAGATTCCGGAAATACGTGAATTTCTGCAGAAGAAAAGCAAACTGCTGAACAGATAAGAGGAGTCAGATTATGAGCAATATTCAGGATACGATCATTCTTGCCGTCACCAAGGCTGTCAAGGAAGTCTGTGACTATGAACCCGAAGAAAAACTGGTCATGGTGGAAACACCGCGTGACCCCAAAATGGGTGACTATTCCACCAACATCGCCATGCGTCTGGCAAAGATCGTGCGCAAAAAGCCGGCGGACATCGCAGGCATGCTGGTGCCGGTCATTGCAAGAGAACTGCCGGAAGCTTCTTCCGTAACAGTTGCCGGCCCGGGCTTTATCAATTTCAAGATGAAGGAATCCGCCCTCAGTGACTGCATCAACCACATCATCAAAGCCGGTGACAGCTATGGCAAAAACAATGCCGGAAACGGGGAAAAGGTACTGGTGGAATTCGTATCTGCCAATCCGACCGGTGATCTGCATTGCGGCCATGCAAGAGGCGCTGCCTGGGGTGATGCATTATGCCGTGTGCTGAGTGCATCGGGATACGATGTACTGCGTGAATACTATGTCAACGATGCCGGACATCAGATCGATATGCTGGCAGAGTCCATGCTGTCACGGTACTATGCGGTATTCGGACAGGAGTATCCGCTGCCGGAAGATGGCTACCATGGTGCAGATATCACCGCTGTTGCAAAGCAGATCGCAGAAACAGATGGTGACAAGTGGCTGCGTGCGGACGAAGAAGAACGCATGAAATACTTCAAGGACAAGGGCATTGAAATGAAACTGGACCAGATCCGCAAGGACCTTGCCCTGTTCCGTGTTTCCTTCGATTCCTGGATCCATGAGCGTTTCTTCTACGAAGACAATGCCAAGCGTATTAATGATGTTCTGAAGGTCATGGAAGACAAGAATCTGACCTATGAGAAGGATGACGCATTGTGGTTCCGTTCCAGTGAGTACGGGGATGACAAAGACCGTGTACTGCGCAAGAGCACAGGACTGCTTACCTATCTCACACCGGATATTGCCAACCATGTATACAAGTATGAGCGCGGCTATACAACACTGATCGACCTGTGGGGTGCAGACCACCACAGCTATGTCATCCGTATGAAGTGTGCATTAAAGGCACTGGGCTATGATCCGGATTCCCTGATCGTTGATCTGATCCAGATGGTGCGCATGGTATCCAATGGCGAAGAAGTCAAGATGTCCAAGCGGACCGGCAATGCGATCACGATCCGTGAACTGTGCGAAGATGTCGGCGTCGATGCGGCACGCTGGTTCTTTGTGTCCAAGGAAGCCGGTACGCACATGGACTTCGATATGGACCTTGCCCGTCAGAAGACCAATGACAACCCGGTCTACTATGCACAGTATGCCTATACCCGCATGTTCAGCATCCTCTCCAGAGAAGATGTAAAGGAATTCGTACCGGAAGAGGGCTATCCGCTTCTGACGGAAGAAAAAGAACTGGCGATCCTGAAGCAACTGACAGAATTCCCGGATGTTGTCGCAGATGCCGCAAAGCACCGCTCTCCGAACCGAATCTGCAGCTATTGCCAGCAGCTGGCAAAGAATTTCCACAGTTACTACAATTCCTGCCGGGTCAATGATCCCACAAATCCTGAGCGAACCAACCAGCGTCTTGGTCTGATCACCGCTGCGATGATCACGATGAAGAATGCCCTGGACCTGATCGGTGTCAGTGCTCCGGAAAAGATGTAATTCTGATGCACAGTAAAAAACTGTGCATTTTTATTTGCAATTGTCTCATACAGATAATACAATTAGTACAGTTAATACAGAAAGGAGCGCTTATGTTTTTATTGGATCTGACCAGCAAAGTGCCGATCTATGAGCAGATCCAGGCACAGATCCTGCGCTTTATAGAAGCCGGTGTGCTTGTGAAAGGGGATAAGCTGCCTTCTGTGCGTCAATTGGCACAGGATAACGGCATCAATCCCAATACCGTAGCACGTGCCTATTCCATGCTGGAACAGGCCGGCTATGTCTATAACCTGCCCAAGAAGGGCGTATATGTTGCGGAGATCGATACAGCATCCACACACCGTGCACAGATCATGCATGTACTGGAAACGCTGAAAGAAAGCGGCTGTACAAAAGAAGAGATCCTGCGTGCTGTGGAAGCACTGTATGAGGAGGAAGAGAATGCTTAAGATCGAACATCTGTATAAGAGTTTCGGGGATACCGAAGTATTGAAGGGAATCGATCTGACTGTAGAAGACGGTTCGATCGTCGGACTTGTCGGTATCAACGGTGTCGGTAAATCGACACTGCTGCGCATCATTGCCGGTGTATATAAGGCAGATGCCGGAAGTGTGCAATTGGATGGACATGACACATGGTATGAACCACAGATCCGCGAAAAGATCGCGTATGTATCGGATGAACAATACTATCCGGTGGGAAGCACGGTCGGTTCTTTGCGTCTGCTGTATGAAAGCATGTATGCATTTGATGTACAGCTGTATGAAAAATACCTGCAGGTATTCGGACTGTATCCAAAAATGTCCATGGCATCTTTGTCGAAGGGAATGCGGCGGCGTGCAGCATTGCTGTATGCATTGTGCATCCATCCGCGTCTCATCCTGCTGGATGAAGCATATGACGGACTGGAGCCGCTTGCCCGTCTGAATCTGAAAAAGATCCTGTCTGCCATGGTAAGCGATGAAAACGTATCTGTGATCATTGCCAGCCACTCATTGCGTGAACTGGAAGATATCTGTGATTCCTTCTGCATGCTGGAGGACGGCCTGGCGCTTCGTCATGGTGATCTGGCAGAATCCAAAGGCATGGTCCACAAGTACCAGATCGCATACAGGGAACCGCCGGAGAGAGCGCTCTTTGACGGCCTGGACATCCTGCACTATGAACAGGAAGGCCGCGTCGTGCGCCTGGTGGTCCGCGGGGAAGCGGAGGAAGTCACTGCCAGACTGAAAGAAAGTGAGCCTGTCTTATTGGATGTATTGCCGGTCAGCTTTGAAGAACTGTTCCTGTATGAACTGGAAAGCAGGGGGTATGGAAATGAGTAAGCCGTATTTACAGTATCTGATCAAACGAAGAAGCGTTGTGCTGGTCTTCTTCTTTGTATGTTTTCTCGGGATGGCAATGTTTCTGTCCGTTACGCGGGATGAACCGTTATGGCGCTATAACAGCGGCGCAGTATTTGCCTTGTATGCCTCTGTCATATTGAGCTACGTACTGCCGGTCATCCAGTTCAGCTATGTGCATAACAGACGCTCCGCGGACCGCTATTTCTCACTGCCGCTAAGCCGCAGGAAGCAATTGTTCACGGAGATCCTGTTCATCTTTGCCATCTGTGCCGTGTATTATCTTGTGATCATGTGCATGCAGTATGCAGTATTCGGCACCCGTGTCGTACCATTTGCACGCTTTGGCAAGACGATCGTACTGACGGTCATTGCACTGCTGATGCTGGTATTGATCAATACATCCCTGTATCTGCTTGGCAATAATCTGGTTGACGGTCTGATCCTGATGGCAGCGTATACAGCTATTCCGGTTCTTGCGGCCATCACATCGTCCGCATTTGAAGCAACCATGGTTGCCGGCGGCTCCGTATCGTTCAACATTGGCCTGCTGCTTTCCCCGGTCGGCCTGCTTGTGAACAATATTGATGCCGTCATGGGCGGCGAGGCAGTCCATATGGGAGAAATTGTACTTGCGCTGGTATATTGTGCCATCGCAGTGTATGGGCTGTATAAGAACTTCATCGAACGGCGTGCAGAGCGGGCAGAACAGCTGTCCGACGGCATCCTGGCATATCCGACCGTGATCACTGTCTATGCCGCATGTATCCTGTTCATCCTTGGCTGCTCCGCCATTTCCGAAAAGCCATCCTATATCCTGTATCTGATCCTGTTTGTGATCTATGTGATCGCACACTTTGTATACAAGCGCAGAATCGAACTGAAGCCGGCCGGCATCCTGCTGTTTGCAGGTCTGCTTGTACTGACGCACGCCTGTGCATACATTGGCTGGACTACCCATGGATTCCATCAGGCAGATAACTACGAGCTGTTTGCGGACAACTATATGCGCTACTACTACAACGTACAGGTATCTGATGCAGATCTTGGCAAAGCAGACCGCAGCGGTCATGCATATGTGGATCTGGAAATCGTGCTGCCAAAAGCAGACAAAGAAGCATATGCAGAGGTCCAGGATATCCTGGAAAACTGCCGCAGACAGTCCATAGCACGCTTCTATGAAAGACAGCCTGGTGATGCGTATTTTGGCAGTATGAACATAGGTGATGCATCCGCCCGCAATCGGTACAGCTCTGAAAACTACAGATACTACCGCATCATGGATCCGATCTCAGAAGATGACCTGCAGAAGATCAATAAGCAGTTCCCGGTAACGATCTACGATGACCGGGACGGCAGTACCTGTGCTTTAAAAGAATATCTGGAGAAGAGAAAAAAGTAACATATAAAGAATTTATTTAAAAAATCACCGGAATGATGGACATTTGATGGACGCACTATTCTATCCTGTGTCATAAGCAGAATTGTGTAGTTACTGCAATATACTGCCGGACAACAGCAAGGAGCGAACCATGGATATTATTCTGCAGGAAAAAACAAGGACAGTGATTACGGAAAAGGGACCGGTGCACCTGACTGGCAAAGAGTTCGGCATCCTGTCATTTCTGATGGAAAATGCAGGCAATACCGTTTCTGCCGAAGATATTTACCGTGCTGTATGGGATGCGGAGCCGTTTGACTGTCATCTGGTCATCTCTGTCCATATCCGTCATATCCGGGAAAAGATCGAAAAAAATCCTTCCCGCCCGGACCATGTCAAGGTCTTCTGGGGGAAAGGATATTGCTTTAACGCCTGATCACTGCATCATTCATACAGATGGTGATACAGGGCACCGATCAGATTCGCATCGTTATAGAACTTGCATACATCCGTAACTGGAAGAGGGAGCTGTGTTCCCTGGACCAGGTCCGGGTGTATGTTTTTTATTTGCTGCACAGAGCGCTGCAGTGACTTGATCAGCATCGGCTGCTGGGAGATCCCGCCGCCAATGCAAATTTTATCGAGATCCAGTAATAGATTCAGACCGAATAACTGCATGGCCAGTTTGCCGGTATAGGCATACAGTACATCCAGTGCCCGTGCTTCGCCGATATTGACGCGCTCAAAGAACGCTTCTCCGGTGAGTGCGGAAATGTCCGTCCCGCTTTTTTCTGCATACATGCGCAATAAGCCGCGTGTACCCAGTGCACCCCAATAGCTTTCATCATTTTCCGGATCATTGAGATTTGTGCACATGCCGGAGAATTCACCGGCAGAGAAATGCGGACCGCGGCGCAGCTTTCCATCCAGTATGATTCCGCCGCCGATCGATGTGCCGATGATCATGACTGCTCCGCTGCTGCATCCTGCCAGATTGCCTTTCCAATACTCCGCCAAAGCAGCGCACTTGGCATCGTTCTCCACGCTGACCGGGAGTCCCCACCGCTTTGTACCCTGTTCCTTCAGGGCATAGCCGGAAAGATACGGGAATGCACCGACGACCTCCAGAATGCCGTTTTCCGCATCCACGATGCCCGGCGCAGAGATGGCTATGCCCCATATGCGTGTGCGGTATCTTTCAACAATGGGATCGATCGTCTCCAGGAAGATCTCCAGGGTATCTTCCCGGGTGGGTGAAGGCACTTTTCCCTGTTCCAGTATTTCCGTATCTTCATTCATCAGGGCATACTTTAAAAATGTTCCGCCCCAGTCAAAGACCAAGTATTCTTTCATGATAGTTCTTCCTTTTTTCTTATCATACTATGCCAATGCATCACTGTCATTTGCTTATATGATGTGCATCACGGTAACCGGACGGGGATACCCCGAATGTATTGTGAAAGGCACGGGAGAAGTGAAGCTGGTTTTCGTATCCCACCATGGATGCGATCTCACCGATCGACAGCATGGTCTGTTTGAGCAGCTCGGATGCTTTATTCATCCGGTACTGCAGCAGAAATCGCTGCGGTGAAACGTTAAATGTTTCCTTGAAGATCCGGCTGAAGTAACTCCGGTTCAGGCCGCTGCTGTCCGCGATCTCTTCCACGGAAATATCCGTGTTGTATTTTTCCTGAATAAAGTTGATGGCTTCCCGCATATAGAAATCACGCAGTTTTTTCTTCTCATAGGGAACGGATGTCTTGCTTGTACGCACGATCTCATCCAGTAAAACCATGCCCAGTCCGGTCAGATGCATCGTCGAACGATCTGCTTCTTCTACGATTTTCAGCATATAGTCCTTTATGGACATATTATCTTTTACGGCAGGTGAATAGACCGGCTGCTGTTCACTGAGGCCGGCAAGCGTCATGGACTGCCTTGCCCGTAATCCGTCAAATTCGATCCATGTATAGTACCAGGGGTCATCCGGATCGGCAAAGTAACTGCTGATCTGTCCCGGACACAATAGGAATCCCTGTCCCGGACCAAGTGAATAGGTGTGCCCGCTGGTATCCAGTTTTCCTTTGCCGTCGATGATGTAATGAAAGAGAAAATGATTTCGCACCGCCGGTCCGAACTGGTGCAGCGGCTCACAGTGTTCCCAGCCGAATTGATACAGATTCAGATCGATGAACAGATCATCCTGTGCAATATAGAAGCGGTATTTGTTATCGGGATAATTTCGTTTTGCCATTATAGACCTCGTTGTGTAAACGCTTACAGTTTATCGCCATTATTATATATCATAATGTGACATAATGCATATAAATGTGCAAAATATATAAAAACTGAGATATAAAAAATCACATAATACAATCTGATAATGTATCTGCCGTTGCTAATATAAAAATGAACTCAGAAGCAGTCAGCCGGATATGTCCGAAAGAAAAACGGCAGACTGCACTTACTTGCCTGCAGGAAGCTAGCGCCTGCGGACATGCATCTGAAATCGTGAAACAAAGGAGTAGGAAAATGAAGAAACTCAGCACGATCGGCACAGCCGGTATTGCAGCACTGATGGCAGTCTGTACTTTGACAGGCTGTATGTCTAAACCCACTGCACCAACGAACAATGAATCCGGAAGAGTAGAACCACCGGCAGACATCTGGGCACCGTATGATCAGACAGTTACTGTTACGACCATGGGCGAAGAGAACAGCGGTACAGAGTTCCAGGGAGATGATGACTATGGAAACAACCCCTGGTACCGTGCGTATAAGGAAAGATTCAACATTGATCTGCAGAACAAGTGGATCTCGAATGACTATGGAACAAAACTGAATCTGGCAATTGCCGATAAAGATATCGCAGATGTCTTCTATGTCGATTCCGCCCGTCTGACGACTCTGTATGAAGCAGGCCTGATCATGGATCTGGATGAAGTATTTGACAGCTACGCAAGCGATGTTCTGAAGCAGTACCGCAAAGATTATGCGGACACATGGGAGACCGGATGCTTCGATGGAAAACTGTACGGCATGCCGCAGATGAACTACGGTATCATCGACCAGTTCCAGTATGTCTGGATCCGACAGGACTGGATGAAAGAATGCGGATTCGAAGAACCGAAGACCATGGATGATGTGATCAAGATTGCGACAACATTCGCTCAGAAGTACGGCGGATACGCATTACCGGAATGCCAGACACTGGAGAACCTGTTCCGCCTGGCACTGAGCTGGGGCGCACATCCGGGCATCTGGGTCACCAAGGATGACGGAACGATCGAATACGGTACGATTCAGCCGGAAATGAAAGAAGCGCTGAAACAGTATACACAGTGGTACAAAGACGGTATCGTCAATCCGAATTTCACAACTCTGAACTGGGATAAGATGATGCAGGGCATGATCAACGGTGAATGCGGCGTTATTCCGTTTGCACAGTGGTTCGGATACAACCCGCTGCCGGATCTGATCAAGAACCAGGGCGCGGATGCGATCTTCTTCCCGTATGAGATCCCGACACAGGATGGTTCTCCGATCAAGGGAAGCGTTACGTTCAACAACAACGGTTATGTTGTCATCCGCAAAGGCTGCGCGAATCCGGAAGCGATCATGAAGATCGTCAACTTCTATATATATACCGTTAACGATGCTGTAGGCAAAGAAAGCAATGAATATCTGTCCTCTCTGCACAGCTTCAACTATCCGAACGTTGTACGCGGCACACGTATCATCAACCCGATGAACGACTACAACCAGTACCTCCAGGTCAAAGACGCATTTGACAGATGGCAGGCAGGTGAAGACGTTGATACAAGCGCACTTGGCACCAATGTCTCCAAGTACAACAGCTGCGTCAACTGGATCACATCGCAGGATCCGAATGGTGTAGGCGACTTCCTGCAGCAGGGCAACGACCGCTCCGCTTACGGTATCGCCAAGAAATATGTCGATAACAAACAGTATGTACAGGATGCCAAGTGGGGACCGGATACCCCGACACTGCAGGCATCCGGAAGCACGCTGAATGACATTCTGATCGAAGGCTTCACAAAGATCATCATCGGTGAAAAAGATATCGATTACTTTGATGAACTCGTACAGCAGTGGAAGACTGCCGGCGGCGATCAGGCAACAAAAGAAATCAACGACACATACGGCAATAAATAAAATGAACTTCTTCTGTGAAGGAGAAACCTATGAAGAAAAAGAAGAGTTTCAATGTTAAGAATCTGTGGCAGTACTATGCCATGCTGATTCCGGGTGTCGTCCTGACATTTATCTTCAGTTATATCCCATTGTACGGTGTCATCATCGCCTTTGAGAAATATAACGTTGGTAAAGGCTTTGCGTCCCCCTGGGTCGGTCTTGAAAACTTCCGTTATCTGTTCAGCCAGCCGACATTTACCCGTACGATCTGGAATACCCTGTACATTTCCGTCTGGAAACTTGCATTGGGTATCGTTGTACCGGTAACCATTGCGGTATTACTGAATGAGATGCGTTCCGAAAAACTGAAGCGTTTTTACCAGACACTGATCTATATTCCAAACTTCCTGTCATGGATCATCATGGCCGGTGTCCTGATGGATATTCTTTCCAGCACCGGTGCCATTAACATGATCCTGGCAAAGATGGGGGTCGGCTCGGTAGACTTCCTGGGAAATGCCAAGGTCTTCCCATGGACCATGATCGTCAGTGATGTGTGGAAAGGATTCGGCTACGGTACGATCGTCTATCTTGCGGCATTGACCGGCATTGATCCAAGTCTGTATGAATCATCGATGCTGGACGGTGCCACACGCTGGCAGCAGATCAAAAAGATCACGATCCCGCTCTTGATGCCGACGATCATCCTGATGACGGTATTGTCACTGGGAAGCGTACTGAATGCCGGCTTCGACCAGGTCTACAACCTGTACAGTCCGGCTGTCTGGGAGACCGGTGATATCATCGATACCTATGTATATCGTCTTGGTATCCAGCAGGCACAGTACTCTGTCGGTGCGGCTGTCGGTCTGTTCAAATCACTTGTTTCGGCAGTCATGGTCATCACATCCTATCGGCTTGCGGATAAGCTGGCCGGTTACCGGATCCTGTAAACGAGGTGCGCTATGAAAAAGAAAATATCTGTATTTGATATTATCCTGACGATCGGGTTAGGCATCATCTGCATCACCTGTGTACTGCCGTTTATTCATCTGCTTGCGGTATCCTTCTCCGGAAGCTCTGCTGTAGCAGCCGGCAAGGTCGGATTCCTGCCGGTCGACTTCACAACGGCATCCTATGAATACGTAATTACAGGCGGCCGCTTCTTACGGGCAATGGGAATTTCCATTGAACGTGTGATCCTCGGCACTCTGCTGAACATTGTCCTGATGGTTCTTACCGCGTATCCGCTGGCAAAGAATGATCTGCCGGGACGCGGGATCCTGTCCGGATTCTTCGTTCTGACAATGCTCATCGGCGGCGGTATGATCCCGACGTATCTGCTTGTCTCCGGACTGGGTCTGAAAGATACGATCTGGGCATTGATCCTGCCGGGTGCGCTGCCGGTGTACAACATGATCATCCTGATGAACTTCATCCGCGGACTTCCGCATGAACTGGAAGAAGCCGCGTGGATCGACGGTGCTTCACCATTCAGCACTCTGATCCATGTCATCTTCCCGCTGCTTGGACCAAGCCTTGCGACTGTCGGACTGTTCTCCATGGTCGGTCACTGGAACGACTGGTTTGCCGGAATGATCTACATGAGTGAACCGCTCAACTATCCGTTACAGACTTACCTGCAGACACTGCTGGTGGACTTCGAAAAACTCCTGCAGTCCGATACGACCGGAAACATTCAGGACATTCTGTCCAAGATGAATGCCCGTACAGGCCGTGCTGCCCAGCTGTTCCTGGGTGCGCTGCCGATCATGCTGGTCTACCCGTTCCTGCAGAAATACTTTACAAAAGGCCTGACACTTGGAAGTGTAAAAGGTTGATCAGACGAGTTCCCTTCCCCTCTTCCGAGGGGAAGGAACTCCGCATGAAACTTACAGGAGATTGCTATGTTTCTGTTTTCTGACTATAACAGACCGGGTCCGGGGATCCTTCCGGACGCTCCCAGAGAGCGCGGTCTGAAACGGATCTGGGAAATGCTTTCCCGGGATTATATCCGTTTCTGGCTTGCCGGGATCCTGAATGTACTGACGATGCTGCCGTATCTCTTCTTTGCCGGATATGCCTATGCCACACACAGTCTGCTGATCGCAGTGATCGGCGGGGCAGTCGGCGGAATGATTGCCGCACCATGCTTCTATGGACTGGCAGATACGCTTCTGCGCAGTTTGCGGGATGAAGCGGGATTCTGGTGGAACCGTTACAGCAGAGTGCTGAAAAAGAACTGGAAGAGTCTGATCCTTCCGGGGATCGTATTCGGCATCATCGGTGCGATACAGATCTTTGTTCTGCTGCATCTGCAGTTTACGGACGGAGGCATCGGTATATTTCTGTGCCAGATCCTCAGTATGATGATATTCCTCAGTATCTTCTTATGGGCACTTGCCCAGCAGGCACTGATGGAATTGAAGTTTACAGCTCTCTTGCTGAACAGCTTTCTCCTGAGCTTCCATTATTTTGGAAAATCCCTGGCCGCAAGCGCATTCGCGGCAGGATACCTGCTGCTGATGGCAGTCTTGTTTCCGGGATCGATCTTCCTGTTAATTACAGCCGGACTGTGGCTGGGACTGCTGTGCTGTTTCCAGATCATTTATCCGCAGATCGATGAAGTCTTCCAGATTGAAAAGAAAATAAATGAAAAAACTGTCCGTAAGGCAGTGAATAAAGGTTGATACTATGTCTATCATACATAATGCTGAAAAATCTACGATAACACTGCATACAGACAATACAAGCTACCAGATCAAGATCGGTCCGTTTGGCTTACTGCAGCACACGTATTACGGACCGCATATGGAAGAAGATGCGGAATATTGCGTAATGTACCGTGACAGGGGATTTACCCTGACACCGTATGATGCCGAAAGAAAACGCTGGCTGTCTGCGGAACTGATGCCGCTGGAATACCCGTGTGAAGCCGCGGGGGACTTCCGTGCACCGGCTCTCAGCATCCGCAGAAAAGACGGCATCCTGATCGGTGATATGCGGTATGAAAGTCACCGGATCGAAAAGGGGAAGTACAGCCTTGAGGGGCTGCCTGCTGTTTACGATGATACGGAAGAAGCTGAGACGCTGACAGTCGTATTGAAGGAAAAGAACACGAATATACGTGCAGTACTGCAGTATGGCGTATTGCCGCACAGGGATGTTATTACAAGAACGGCAAGAATTGAAAACGGCACAGAAGACGACATTGTCCTGACACATGCCGCAAGTGCATGTCTGGACCTTGTCAGCGGGGAATGGGATGTGATCAACTTCCATGGCCGTCATGCCGGAGAACGCAATGTATCACGCACACCATCCGGACACCGTGAAACAGTCGTAGGCACCCGCCGCGGCGCATCCAGCCATCACCAGAATCCATTTGTCATTCTGGCAGAAAAAGATGCCGGAGAACTGCATGGACAATGCTATGGCATGAGCTTCCTGTACAGCGGTTCCTTCTCCTGCAGCGTATCAGGCGATGCCTATGGCGGCACCAGAATGGTCATGGGGATCCAGCCGGATAATTTCGACTATGTTCTGACGCCGGGTGAATCCTTCCAGGCACCGGAAACAGCGCTTGCATACAGCTGCGAAGGACTTACAAAACTGAGCCAGATCTACCACAAACTGATCAGCCAGAACATATGCCGCGGTCCGTGGAAAAACAGACGCCGTCCCGTTCTGATCAATAACTGGGAAGCGACCGGTCCGGATTTCACTGCTGAAAAGATCCTGCATATCGCGGAAAAAGCAGCGTCGCTCGGCGTAGAGATGCTGGTGCTGGATGACGGCTGGTTCGGCAAACGGGATGATGATTTCGCCGGACTGGGCGACTGGTATGTCAACACGGAGAAACTGGGCTGCACCATGGGTGAACTGGCCGCATCGATCCGTGACCTGGGAATGAAATTCGGCATCTGGATCGAACCGGAAATGGTCAATGAAGACAGTGATCTGTACCGGGCGCATCCGGACTGGGCACTGCAGGTGCCGGGTATTGAACCGGCTCTCGGCAGAAGCCAGCTGGTACTGGATTTCTCCAGAGAGGAAGTCGTTGACTATATTCTGGATCACATCTGCAAGGTACTGGATGAATCCAAAGCAGATTACGTCAAGATGGATATGAACCGTCCGATCTTTGATGTATACAATGCGCTTTCTGCATACCAGAGCAGAGGCAAGATCATGTACAAATACATCCTGGGTGTATACCGGTTCATGGAAAAACTGCTGGAACGCTATCCGGATCTGCTTCTGGAAGGCTGTGCATCCGGCGGCGGACGCTTCGATGCCGGCATGCTGTATTACTGCCCGCAGATCTGGTGCAGTGATAATACAGACGGCATAGACCGCATCCGGATCCAATACGGCACCAGCTTCGGCTATCCGGTGCGTACCATGGGTGCACATGTCTCCCGTGTTCCAAACTATGATACACGCAGAATCGTGCCGTTTGATACCAGAGCCGTTATTGCCATGGAAGGCACCTTCGGTTATGAACTGGATCTGAATACACTATCCGAAGAAGAAGCACGGCAGGTACCGGTACAGATCGAAACATTTAAGAAATACTGGGATCTGCTGCATAACGGTCTGTATTACCGTCTGACGGATGTTACACACAATACAAAAGAAGCTGCCTGGATGATGGTGGCAGAAGACAGAAGCGAAGCACTTCTCAATATCGTTGTACTGGATGTTTCCGGTAACCGGCCAAACCGTTTTGTCAAACTGGCTGGCCTGGATGCCAGTGCATCATACAAAGACGAAGCAAATGGTGCGGTATACAGCGGGGCAGCGTTAATGTCCGTTGGTATTCCGTTACCGAAAGTACCGCATGAGAAGTATCACTGGATGCGTGATCTTGGTGAATATGAATCAGTTCAGATTCATTTCACCAAAGTGACTGATTAAGAAACTGACCCGCTCTCCATCATACAGTCAGAAAGAAACAGGAAAGGAGAACCGTCCGGCTCACGGTGCAGCAGTGTGGAGACCTGCTGTAAAAGCCTGTGCTGCATATAGCACAGTGTGAGTGCATACATTGAGGAGTCAGTATGCACAGAGCTGTAAACATGGCTAGTTTAACACTTAAGAATATCAAGAAAGTTTATCCGTTCAGCGGTGACGAACAGAAGAAAGCAAAGAAAAAGAAGAAAAACGAAGACGCTCCGGTTGAGAAGAAGGCAAACCTGCAGATCACAGATGAAGGTGTTGTAGCTGTACAGGAATTCTCTCTCGATATCAAAGATAAGGAATTCATCGTTCTGGTCGGTCCGTCCGGCTGCGGCAAATCCACAACACTGCGCATGATCGCCGGTCTGGAAGAAATCTCCGGCGGTGAACTGTACATTGGTGACAAGCTTGTGAATGATATTGCGCCGAAAGACAGAGATATTGCCATGGTCTTCCAGAACTATGC
>JAFYHC010000084.1 GCA_017539385.1 Solobacterium sp.
GGATCCACGTCATCACCTGGACAAACAACGGCTTCTCCTATGCCATCACATCCCAGAAGGGCATTACCGGAGAACTTGCCGATCTGATCCATGAGTTCATGCAGTAATAAGAACTGCTGATCTTTCATTCGTAGTACAATCTATGTATGGAAGACTTTGAAATCATCGAATTATACTGGGACAGAGACGAAACTGCCATCCAGCAGACAGACCGGAAGTATGGAAAATACTGCCGCAAGATCGCCTACAACATTCTCTACGATCAGGAAGATACCGAAGAATGCGTAAACGATACTTACCTGCAGACATGGAAGACCATACCGCCGGAAAGACCGGAGCGCCTCAGCACCTACCTTGGCAAGATCTGCCGCAATATCTCGATCAACCTGTATGAAAAGAATACAGCCGCAAAGCGCGGCGGACATGAAAGCGACGCATGCCTGGAAGAGCTGGAGAATGTACTTGGTACGAAATCCGAAGCCGAAGAGCAGGCAGACCTGCACTTCCTGACCGATACGATCAATGCATTCCTGGCGCATTGCGAGAAACAGGCACGCATCGTATTCGTACAGCGGTACTGGTACATGATGTCCGTCAAAGAAATTGCCCGGGAAAACAAACTAAGCGAAAGCAGCGTGAAGATGACACTGCTCAGAACGAGAGAAAAACTGAGGGACCATCTTCAGCAGGAAGGATATGACATATGAAAAAAGAAGATATGCTCAAAGCAATGAATGATCTGCGCGATGACTTCATCGAAGAAGCCGCGCCAAAGTCATACCTTCCAAAGAAGAAAGCACCCTGGTATGCATGGCAGAATATGCGCTATGCACTCAGTGCAGCGTTTGTACTCATCCTGGCACTTGTGATCACACCCATGTTTGGAAACCGGCAGCCCGAAAATCCCGTAACGATCGCCAGACCGTTCACGGATTATACCGATGTAAAGGAAGCACAGGAAGAAGCCGGCTTCACCCTCACCTGTCCTGACAAGTGGAAAGACGCTTCGATCTATCAATACCGTGTCTATGAATCGGGAATCCTGGAAGCATTCTATGGCTCGGAAGACAATACCGTCATGTCGGTCCGCAAGGCCAAAGGTGATGATGACATCAGCGGTGACTATACGGCATATGACCTGAACATCACCGTCCGGGAAGATGACCTCCAGGGTGAATTCAACGGCACCAACGGACTGGTTAAGAGAATGATCTGGACCGATCAGAAATACAGTTATGCGGTCCTGCTGGACCCGGGCATTACCCAGGACGAAGCCGAACAGCTGCTGCATAAGATCAAATAGCGAAAACGACCCGCATATACGGGTCGTTTTCCATTCATGCAATCAATAGATCGTTCTGAGCTCTTCGGTAATACCGTAGAGCTCTTTGAATTCCTTCAGGTCTTTATCAGTGATGATCAGGCGGTCTTCTATGAATTTGCCGCTGGTGCGGTGGCGGAAACCGGCAGTCGTTTCACCGGTGCAGATGCTTTTGTGCAATACCGGTTCATAGGCTTCTTTGTCATAGGTCTTTACTTCTTTTTTCTTCTTATGAAACAGCATACGATCCTCCTGTTCTTTACCGCCCTGTACGGCCTTCTATTCTCAGAGTACTTCGATCAGTGCAATGTGGAAATTCAGTTCTTTTCCTGCCATCTCATGGTTTCCGTCAAAGGTGATATTCGTATCATCTTTGGCAGTCACGGTTGCCGGGAATTCCCGGCCCATGTTATCGGACAGATATACACGCATGCCCGGTTCCAGCTGTTCGCTTCCCGGTAACATTGCCATCGGCACTTCGAAGATCATGCGCGGATCCGGTAAGCCATATGCTTCTTCCGGCATCAGGTGAATGTCCACTTCCTCACCAACTTCCATATTCATGACAGCTGCGTCAAATCCCTTTATCATCATGCCGGCGCCGCACACGAAGTCCAGTGTCTGTCCGCGGTCATACGACGAATCAAACTGTGTGCCGTCATTGAATGTACCGCGGTAATGTACTTTGACCGTCTTGCCCGCATTCTTTCCCTGCGGCTGACTGCAGTGGCAGTCATGTCCTTCTTCATGATGTCCGCAGCATTCATGTTCTTCTTCATGATCATGATGGTGGTCACAGGACTCTTCCGACGGCACCAGTGTACCATTCAGATACGCTTCCACAGCTTCATCCGTATTGCCGGACGCACCAGCACACACTTCAATACCGCACGATGCCAGTGCATTTCTTGCTCCGCCGCCAATACCGCCGCAGATCAATGCACTTACACCATATTCCGCCAATACACCTGCCAGAGCACCATGTCCCTGTCCATTGGATGATACGACTTCAGAGGATACGACTTTCTTATCTTCAACTTCATATATTTTGAAGTATTCTGTTCTTCCAAAATGCTGGAATACATTTCCATTGTCATACGTTACTGCAATTTTCATTTATGATCTCCTTGGTATACCTTTGAATCATAGTAAAGATTATACGTTTTGTCCACGGTTGCGAATAGAGTATGTTCTCTCAGTCTTTTTCCAGCTGCGTCTGAAACTGTCCTATTCCTCTGCATTCATTCTGTCGCAAAGAAAACATCAAACGGAAGCAGATTATTTATCCCATTCATCATCAGTTTGTACCGTTCTGTCTTCGTCTTATTATACAGTTCTTTGACAAGGATTTTAGCCTTCTTCAGATACTCGATCTGCTCTTGAGAAGGAATGCATTTTAAAGTTCCCCGTTTGTAATAAGTAATAACCAGACTGCGTGTCTTCTATTTACAGCATAGATGTCAAGGTGCGCTATGCCACGATGAATGATACATATGTACGGTCATCGTAGCTTTCATTCCCTTTGGCAATGCCTTTCGTCCCCCGTAACAGATCAATACATGTCGGATCCAGTGCCAGTGCCTTTTTCAGATAGTTCTCTGTTTCTTCAAACATATCAAAGAGTCTTGGATAACCGTCCGATGCCATGACCACGGTATCATCTTTCTGTACGGTATAAATCTTGACATGATCCGGGAAGATATTCCCACCGTCCAGCACATCATATCCAAATGGAACATTCCGGTTTGCCAGGGATATGTATTCCTTCAGATACGGCAGGATCATCTGCCGTCCAAAGTCCGATAATTCCTGCTCAGTCGCTTCTTTGCCTCTGCGGTCTCGTTCGATCTGGATGCAGAAGGCACGCAATGCCGCAAGCAATTGGTCCCCTTCCTTGATATGTACGAAATCTCTCTGGTTGATCCTCAGCATGCAGTCGCCAAAGCTCCAGATCTCATGCCGGTGCACGCTGTAGATCAGCAAAGAGCACTGCAAGCGCTCCTCTGGACGAAGACGGTCAAAGTCAATATCCCGCTTCGTATATTCATTGCGGATGACCTGGTTGATATGGCTGATTGCCTGCTCAGCTGTATAGTCCGGATCCATGGCAACGATGGCATCTGCCGTAAGATGCGATACATAGACATCGCCCTTCTGTCCTTCCCACAGCATTTCACCCTTCGGTGTCGCACCATCGATCACCGCAATATAATGATCACCCCACACAAACGTATCACCGCACGGATCATGCGATCCATCTTTGGCAATGACCGAAGTCATATCTCTGATCAGTGAACGATGCATGCGGTCCATGACAAATACCCCCAATGATTCCATATAAACGCAAAGTGTATACAGCGACTGCGGCATGAGCGCTGCTTCATTGTTGTATACGAACGATTCCAGATTCCTGCTCTCTATGATGCTTTTAGCAGAGACTTCCAACTGCTCATCCTTGCCATGCAGAGGAACGATATCATGTTCAAGACGGTATTCTTTCTTTACTTCTGCATAACATGACAATCCCATTTCCAGGTTCATCGGATTGACAAAGAGATCAAAGAATTTCAATGAATCCATCTGCAGATACGAAGCATCTACGCCCAGTTCTTCCTGCAGTCCCCGTAATGCCGTAAAGCGTACATTCACCGATCGGTTGAACGTATCATAGTCACTGATGGAAACACCTTCAATAACCGACAGAGAGTAACTGTGACGGCTGTATGTTTCTGCCGCATTGGTACTGCGGCTGGTCAATAAGATATTCCTGTCCGCATCCCCCAACAGCATATTGACGCCCAGGGATGTAAAGAAGATCTTGTGATTGCCGATATTGTTGAAATCAATGGAACGAATAAATGAACGGTTTGTCTTTGCCAGACTCTTGCATATATCTTTCATGACCCTGTGCGTAAAGTAGTCCGTCTCAAACATCTCGATCCTGAGCATGGGCAGTTCCGCCATCGTCTCCGTTCTTTCGAAGCGCGAGATCCGGCTGATGCCATACTTATGGTTATTGAAGTAACACCCATTCTCCTGATGCAGAAACTGCAGGAAGATCTTTCTTCTGCTTTCTTCGATCATCTCCTGCAGATGATCGACACCGATCGTGCTGCAGATCTTTTCCAGCGTTGTATCAAATACCACATCCTGCTCTGTGAATGTATGATTCTGCAGATACTCCTGCACCTCATCCTCTTTCAGCATATCTGCAGGCGGTGCCAGATAGAATTTCTCTTTTCCCAGTGTGATGCGCAGTGTTTCCCCTTCTGTGAAATAGGGATCCCCTGAAGCAATCGGATAAATACCGATCTCTTCATAGGTATACCGGTGTTTCTTCAATTGTTCCTGTGCCGCATCACGATCCATCGGCATCTCTGTTTCCAGCTTCTCCAGGATCTTCTGTACGATATCCTTGCTTAAGCGATACGCCTCAATATACTGACAATCCACCAGCAGGAATTCAAATTCCGGTGTCACCACACTGTGATCGATCTTCAGCACAGCCATCGGCATCCCGCTGTTGATCGCCATGGTAACTTCCTTCTGCACCCATTTGGAACGCATGGAATTCCCCGATAACAGCAAAATGAAGAAACCTGCGGCTTTCAGCTGCTGTGCATCTTCCAGTATTCTGTCCATTTCATCACTGGACTTATGGGCTGTCAGTTCATTGCCAATCTTTACGGCAAAGCTCTCACCACCGTCGATACTCTTTGGAGCAAACCATGTTTTATAGTGATTTGATACCAGGATCTGGTTCAATTGTTCCGCATACTTCTCATCTGCAGTACTGTAACTGATAAATATTGCCATAGGATGCCTCCATGATGATTTCTATGTCCATTATATACCGGTGATCACACCGTGCAGAAACAGGAGGACCTGTCCGGTAATTGGGAAAGTTACGAAAATATGCACGTCTGCATATTTTCGTACTGGTATTTTCTGCATCCGTGCATATTTTCGTATTTTTAAAAGAAATCTTCCGAATCGATGGTTATCTCAGATACCTTCCCTGATCATCACAGAACTTCCCCAGTGCAATCATGAGTATGTCATACATCCATCCAAAGCCAAATAATCCCACAGTCAGTAAATAAACAATTCCCATTTTCATTCGATTCACATAAAAATAGTGTGCCCCAAAAACGCCCAGGAATAAGCATAGAATGAATGCAGTAAAACGGCTCTTCGTGGGAGCAGATCTGTAATATATATGTGCTGTCACATGATCAGCAGGACGTCTCTCATACGATTGCGAACCGGCGGCACGTGCAGGAGCGTCTTTTTTAGGCTTTATGATCAGTACTCCAATTCCCCCAAAGAATAAGACCACTCCGCCAAGCGCCTGCATAATCGTTGAAATAATCGGAACATTCTGAAACAGCGTATAAAAGAAGAATGTAGCAGCACTTGCACCAAGCCACATATACAGGATTTTTTTCCATTCATTCTCTTTTTCAAGATAATCTTTATATTTCTCCTGTTCTGTTTCAAATCTTTGTTTTTCCAAATCCAACGCCTTGATCTGTGCTTCATCCACGAACCTGTTCGTGATATTAACATTTACAGATTCATCATCCAGCATCAGCTTTGCCCCGCAATACTGGCAAAAAGCTACTGCATTATCTGTCTGCAATTCCAAATTTGCCCCGCAGCTTGGACATGTCATCTTAATCAGTTTCATATTATTCCCCCTTGTTTAATTACATATATTGTAAAACTTCCGAGGATATTCGACTGAACATTTTTTTGGATTATAAAAACCTATCCCACTGTCAGACGCAAGTGTTCTGGTAATAAAGGAAGAGATCCTTTGAATATTGCATTATTCCGGCTGATATGTCCATCCATGATCCCCATGGTAGATCATCAGCTTTGTCATTCCGCCATCGATGCAGATATTTTCCCCGGTAATAAATCCTGCTTTTTCCGAACACAGGAACAATACCATATTGGCAATATCCAATGGATTTCCTACACGTCCGACTGGCTGCTGCGAAGCATCCGATCCTTCGTATACACGATAGGATGTGTCGATCCATCCCGGAGAAATGGAATTGACACGCACTTTTCCGGCAAAGCTTGCGGCCATTGCATGTGTGAGGGAAGCAATACCGCCTTTGGCAGCAGTATAGCTTTCTGTCTGCGGCTGACTCATCCGGTCACGGGATGATGAAATATTGATTATGCATGCGCCTTTGCGGAAATATGGTGCGAACAACTTGGACAGATAGAAAGGTGCTGTTACTCCAACTGCCATTGCATACTGGAATTCCTCATAGCTGCATTCATCGATTCCCTTCATCAGCGGCAATGCATTATTGATCAGATAATCAATGCCTCCACACTCCCGTATCACCTTCTCTGCAAAGTCTTCCAGTACATATTTGTCAGAGATATCACCGACATAGTGATCTCCCTCTGCTTTATCGATCACATATACGTTTACGCCCTGTTTCCGGAACTCTTCCGCGATACATTTGCCGATTCCGCTTGCACCGCCGGTAACGACTGCCACTTTCTGCGAACATTGCGAATTCATTACAGGCACCGTCAGCTTCATATACAGTCCCGTATCATCCTGTACCGGATTTTCCGGAATCGTAACAGACATGCCATGGGCATGGAACGCACCCGTTACTGCAAGACACGCCGCATCCACAAGATCATCCGGCTTGCATTTTCATGCCCGTACGGGGATGTATCTGATGAATGATATTCAGTTTTCAAAGATCCATGTCGCCGCAGGAGAGGAAACCCCTCCTACGGTTCCAATTTTAGGGTCAGTGAAAGCTGAATTTTAGCGCCTGAAGCGACCGGTCACCGTCCTTTATAAGGCCGGTACGGGCTCTGACTCATTCAGATGATATTTTAATTATTTTCTGCTATTATTTATATCTGCCAAATTTAGTTGAAATTATTTTCAGAATAATGTATACTCCGGACAAGGAGGTGATGAATGTGATCGCGCTTGAAGTAAATCAGAAATACTACACGACCAGTGAACTGAAGAACATGGGGTATTCCTATTACAAAATTGGCCA